>JANOFW010000371.1:0-4213 GCA_031413835.1 Planctomycetia bacterium | reverse complement strand
TGGGCCGCCTGCCACCTCCCGGAGGGGCCGCCGTGACCGGCCGCGTCGTGGTCGCCACCCCCCGCGCTCCGGCCGCCATCGGTCCCTACAGCCAGGCCGTGAAGGCCGGGGGCTTCGTGTTCACCGCCGGGCAGATCGCCCTCGACCCGGTCGGCGGGACCCTGGTGGGGGGCGGCGACGCCGCGCGCGAGACCGAGCAGGTGCTGACGAACCTCGAGGCGGTCCTGATGGCCGCGGGCACGAGCCTCACGCGCGCCGTGCGCTGCGACGTGTTCCTGGCCGACCTCGCCGACTTCGCGCGCGTCAACGAGGTCTACGCCCGCCACTTCCCGCACGACCCGCCCGCCCGCGTCACCACGCAGGCCGCGGGGCTGCCCAAGGGTGCCCGCGTGGAGATCGCCGTCATCGCGCAGGCCTAGGCGACCCACCGGGAGTGCCAGGGGGGCCGGGGGGGCGCCGGGGGCCCCTGAGCCTCCGTGGCCCTCGCCGGGCGGGCCCCCGTGTGTAGGATTCACTTCGTGCCCGCCGCTCCTCTCCTCGACGTCATCCTGTTCGACCTCGACGACACGCTCTACAGCACGACGGACTTCGCCGAGACGGCCCGGCGCAAGGCGATCCGCTCGATGGTCGCCGCGGGCCTCGCCGTCAGCGAGGAAGAGGGCGTGCGCGAGCTGGCCGAGGTCGTGGCCGAGTTCAGCAGCAACTACGAGCACCACCTCGATCGCCTGCTCGACCGGCTGGGCCCTGAGCGGCTGGGCGGCCGCAACCGGGCGGTGCTGATCGCCTCGGGGGTCGTGGCCTACCACCACGCCAAGGAACGCGGCATGCACGCCCTCCCCGACGTGCGCGCGCTGCTCGACCAGCTGCGCACGGCCGGCGTGAGACTGGGGGTCGTCACGGCGGGCCTGCAGGTGAAGCAAGCCGAGAAGCTGATCCGCACCGGCTTGCTCGGCTACCTGGACCCGCAGGCCATCTTCTTCAGCGATCAGATGGGCGTGAGCAAGCCCAACCCGAAGATCTACGCCAAGGCCTGTCGGGCCCTGGGCGTGCCTCCGACGCGCGTGCTCTACATCGGCGACCGGCCCAGCCACGACGTGGTGCCCGCGCGCCACGTGGGCTTGAAGACCTGCCTCTACCGGGGGGCGGGGGGGAAGTACGCCGAGGAGGTCTCCCCCGAGCCCCCGGACCACGACGTGCGCGACCTGCGCGACCTGCTCCCCATCTTGCGCGACACCTACCACCTGCCGGTGTAGTTGAGCGAACGCCACTCTGTTACGCGGACGCACGCCGCGCTGGGCTGGGGGCGCTCGGGCCACCGCGTCGTCCTCATGTAGAAAGACTACACGTCGTCCTCCGCGGCGGCCCTCCGCACCCCAGCCAGCGCGGCGGGGGCTTGCGGCGGGTCTCTCGGGCCCCCTTGGGGCCCGCCGCGAACCAAGCATCGCCGACGGCTACTCGGCTCCCTGCATGAGGACGACGCGGTGACCCGAGTGCGCCCAGCCAGAGGGGCGCCCATCCATCTCGCGGACTCTCAACCCCTCGTTAGCGGCAGGATCCCGTGCCGCCCATCGCGGGGGGCAGGGCACCGAAGGTGGAGACACCGGCCGCGTTGAGGCCGCCGCTGTCGCTCATGTACATCTCCTCCTGGCCGGCCAGGTCGGTGATCTCGGCGCGCACCAGGATCATCAGGTTGGTCATCTCGTCGCTGCGGCCCTTGCGGCTGAACAGGAACGAGAGGAACGGGATCTCCGCGAAGAGCGGGGTCTCGGACTGACGGTCGATCGTGGTGATGCTCTTGAGGCCGCCGATCAGGATCGAGCCCTTGTCGGGGATGCGCACCGTCAGGCGGGCCTGCTGCAGGCGCAGCTCAGGCAGCTGGATGATGACGGGCGAGAACGACGAAGCCAGCGTCGTGGCGAACGTCGGGATGGGCTCGATCAGGTCGGCCACCGTAGGCTGGAGCTCGAGCGTGATCCACTTGCGGTCGTTGCTGACCGTGGGGCGCACGTCGAGCGTCAGGCCGTCCTGCACGATGCCAACGATCGGGTCGGCGATGAACGAGGTCTGGGCGACCTCGACGTCGAAGTCCTGGATGTAGGACAGCTGGTTCACGACCGTCAGGTTGGCGCGCTGCGTGTTGTAGACCGTGACCTGCGGGGCCGTCAGCGTGCGGATCTGCGCGTTCTTCTCGGTGGCGCGGATGATGGCGCTGAACTCGGTGTCGTCCAGGTAGGTCAGGGTCAGCGTCGAGCCGCCCAGCGAGCTCAGCACGCTGCCGAGCGCGTTGTTGAAGATGTTCTCGGTGCGGCCGCGGAAGTCGCCGTCGCCGCCGTCATCGAAGAACATGCCGGCCGAGGGGGGCAGGGCGGCGCCCGTGCCCAAGCCCGTACCGCCGTTGTCGAAGCCGGCCGATGCGTTGTCCTCCAGGCCGTTGGTCACGCCGTCGAGGTCCACCAGGGTGCCGGTGTTGACTCCGGTGCCGCCGTTGCCGCCCAGTCCGCGCCAGTCCACGCCCACGTCGCGCAGGAAGTGGTCGCCGACCTCGAGGAAGCGCGTCTCGACCGTGACGACGATGCCCGCGAAGCCGCGCAGGTCGTCGAGGAACTTGGCCACGCGGGCCTGCATGGCCCGGTCGGCCTTGACCACGAGGTTCTGGCCGCCGCTCGCCTTGATGTCGGCACCCTCGACCTCGCCGCCCCAGTAGGGGGCGTTCACCGAGCTCTTGACCAGCTCGATGAGCTCGTCGGCCGTGCCGTAGGGCAGGACGGGCTCCTCGCCCTCGGCGCCGAACAGGGGGTGGTCCTCGTCGGACACGCTGTCGGGGCCCACCAGCTGGATCGTGGGCGGGATGAAGTCGGTCAGGCCCGCGACCAGGTCGGCCACGTTGTGGATCTCGACCACCAGGTTGGCCTTCACGAACTCCTTCTTGGTGAAGATGATCATGCTGCCCTTCGTGGTCCACACCACGTCGTCGCCGCCGCTCGTCTTGAGGACGTTGAGCAGGGTGTCGAGCGGGATGGACTGGAAGGTGAGCTCGTTGACCGGGTTCTCGCCGACGTCGGCCTTGATGCGCGCGTCGATGATCATGTTCAGGCCGGTCTGGATGCGCAGGTTGTCGATCACCTCGCCGAACTTCTTCGAGGCGATGTCTACGTTGACAGAGGTGCTGGCGATCTTGCGCTTGAGGGCCTCGCCCTCCACGTCGATCTCACCGCCGCCGAACGAGGGACGGGTGCGCGAGCGCACCGACGACATCTCGTTCCAGAACGACTGGCTGGGCCACTTCAGGATCTTGTCCTGCAGCACGCGCGTAGCCTGCATGTCTTCCATCCACTCGCGGTAGGCGCGCTTCTCCTTGACCAGGAACTCGGCCTCGACCTGGTCGTGGCTCGCGCGGCTGGAGGCCATGGCGAGGTCGCGGGCCTTGGTGTTGTCGGGCTGGACGTCGAGCACCTTCGTGGCGTAGTGCTCGGCTTGGTCGAACTGGTTGCGGTAGAAGGCCTCGACGCCGGCGCCCATCCACTGCTCGAGGCGCTGCTGCTCCTGCATCAGGCGCTCTTCCTCGCTGGCGGCCTGGTCCTGCAGCGCGCCCTCGGTGGCGTTCTCGAGCGCGCGGCGCTGGGCGTCGTCCTTGGCCATGCGCGCGTCACGCAGGCCGCTCTCGGCGTCGCCCTTGAGGTCCTTCCAGTCGATCTGGTAGGGCGAGGCGCTCATGATGAACAGCGCGTGCTCGAAGGCCTCGATGGACTCGTCCAGGCGGCGCGACTGCAGGTGCATGCGACCCAGGCTCACGTGCTTGGCGGCGCTGGAGCGCTGCTCGTCCACGCGTACCTGCACGACGTCGCGGGCCTCTTCGAGCGCGCCCTGCGTGACCGCGCTGCGACGGCCCAGGTAGGCCTGCACGTCGCGCAGCTCGGAGCGCACTTCGCGGTTCGTGGGATCGAGCTGGAGGGCCTCGTTGAGCAGCGTCTCGGCCTGGGCGTACTCGACGTTGCGGATGTGCGTGCGCGCGGCCTCGAGCTTCTGGTGGACGAGGAAGCGCGTCTTGTCGCTCTCGAGGGCGGCGCGCAGCTTGGCTTCCGCCAGCAGCTGGTCGGCGGTGGGCTCGGCGGGGGCGGGCGCCGGAGCCGGGGGTGCGTCGGCGGCCGGCGCGTCGGCCACGGGCGCTGCGGCGGGCGCCGGCTCTTCCGCGAGGAACGTCGGCGCGAGGGGT
>JANOFW010000370.1:0-5070 GCA_031413835.1 Planctomycetia bacterium | reverse complement strand
ACGCTTGGTCCGGCGACTCCAAGGTGCAGCCGGCAAGAGGAGCGACCACAGCGTCCTGCCAATCGTGCACGCGGAGTTCTTCGCGGCACGCCCGCCGCGCTGGAGAGTCGCCTACGAGGCGGTCCGCGGTGGGAGCCTTCGCGCGGGCGTGGCCGTACAACTTCGGATTTCCGTTCCGGCGCTGGCCGCCCTGCTTCGTCGCATCCGTCGGGCAGTTTGGCGTTCGCAGGCGTAGCCCCCCCCCCCCCCCCACCTAGTCATGACTAGATGACGGGAAGCCAGCGGGCCCACGACGGGTTCGCGGAGACACCCGCGGAAGGGACAAGCGGATGCGTAGGGGATTCAATATTGCAAGGGCATTGACGCTCGGCGTCGCTGGGTTGGGGATCACGATCGGGGTTGCCACTCTAGCGAGCGCCGGCGCGTCAGGTGGCTCGTCGGGCACAGGCGGTTCCGGCGGAGGAAGCTCAATGTCTGCGCAGGCCGCCACGGATGGCGTCGCCGGATCCAACGGTGGGAGCGGCACGGCGGGCGCTGGCCCGTTTGGGGGCTCGGCCGGTGCCGCAGGAACGGGCGGTGCGATGGGCGTGAAGGGCCAGCACATCGTGGGCGACGACCAGCACGCCACCGCGAACGCGGCCAACGCCAGCAGCGGCACAGCGGGCGGCGCGGGCGGAGCAGGTGGCCCCGGCTCGGGTGGCGGAGGGGGCGGCGGTGGTGGCGGCGGTGGCGGCGGCGGCGGCGCGTATGCCGAGTGCGGCGACGGCACTACCATGGGCGATGCCAGCGCATTCGGCATGGCCGGCGATGGCGGCAACGGAGGCATTGGCGGCGCCGGCGGCGCGGGCTCCCCTGGCGGTAACGGCGGGAATGGAGGCCTCGCGGGCGGCGCGGGGACTGCGTACTGCGTCGGCGGGGTCTACTCCCTGCTCGTCACGACCCTGGGTAGTGGGGCCAACGGCGGTGCAGGCGGTGCAGGAGGCGCGACAGGCGGAGCGGGAGGTGTCGGCGGCTCTGGCACGCCGAAGGGTGGCGGCGGCTACATCGGCGCAGCGCCCATCGATCCCGGCTCAGCTGTTGTGCAGGGAACGAACGGAGCCAACGGCGCCGCCGGGGCTCCGGGCTAGTCTGCCGGGTCAGCCGACCCCGAGCGTCTCCTCCAGAGCCGCTCGGGGTCTTCGCGTTCGTAGGTCCCTCGGGAGCACGCAGTGAACACACATCTCAGGTGGCTGTGGGGTGTCGTCGGTGGCCTGCTCGTGTTGCTCGCGGTCGTGCTTTGGCCGAGAGCGCCGCGCGAGCATGCACAACCGAACAGCCGAGCGGACCGGCCAGCTCACCAGGCGACACCTGAACTTCGGGGCACAATCCTCGCCCCTCTTGCCCCTCTGCCCCAGCCTGCGCAGACGACTCCGCCACCGGTGGAACTGGAATTGGTGACGCTGGTCACGATGGACCTCGGTACGCGACTTCCGGCGGCGCATGTCGCGTGGGCTTGGGACGCCGGTGCAGGAGTCCCCGCGCGCGAACACACCGCTTCTGGCGACGCGGGGGGGCGGGTCAACGTTCCGGCCGCGTTCCTTGGCAGCCTGCGCGTTACGGCGCCGGACTGGGTCCTGCTCAGGCACTCTGTGGAAGAGTTGCGCGCCACGAGCCGCGTGTGGATCGCTGGGCGCTTGCGGCTCAGCATTCATGTGCAGCGAGAGTCGGACGCCGACGGCGAACTGGATCCGACGACCGTCTCCGTCTTCGTCGTACCATTGGTGCCCCTGGCGGCTGCCGGAGGGCAGGCGGCGCTTCCGGAGCCGGGCTCCGTGCCCTGGATGCAGACCCACGGCCTGACGTGGGAGCCCGACCCTGCGCGACCGGATGCTAGTGGGACGGCGGTCGTGCAGTCGATACGGATCCCGGGGCTCGCCGTGAAGGCGCACGCGCAGGGCTGGATGGCGAGCGTGACGGCCCTCGAGATGCCGCACGATCCCAGTGAAACCGAGCAGCGCGTCGAAGTGTTCATGCATCGCTCGCCCCGACTGCGTGGCAGAATCCTGGATGAGCGGGGCTTGCCCGTTGCGAACTGCGCAGTGCGTGCCTACACCTTGCGCACCGTTCCGTCGTGGGCGCACTTCAAGCAGAACTACTCTTCGTACTTGATCCCTGGCGCCGCCATGGTTGGCCACACGGCCAAGGACGGAACGGCCTACGTCGGGTACACCTTCCCGGCCATTACGGACGCAGACGGACACTACGTACTCGATGTGCGCGATCCTGGTGAGGTGACGCTTGCCGTGCATGCTCCAGGGCGGGGCCCCTCCAGAAGCGAGCTGGGAGGGCTCGTTGCGGATCGCGAGCATGATGTTCAGCTTGCTGCAGGGAGCACATCCCGGGTGCGCATCACCTTTCAGGGACGGCCGTACAGGGGCCAGGTAGGAACCCTGAGCGATGTGACGAACGAGCATCTGCAGATGCCCGTGGACATTGCCACCGATGCCGAGGGCGCGGTGCCCGGGCATTGGCTAGAGAGCGGTCGATCCTACTTCTTCCTCTTTGGTCCCGACGAGCGTCGTGGGTTCATCCGCTGGGACGAGCGAGAGTCAGTCGAACTCACCGAGTTGGAGCGGAACTATGATCGATTCTACGGATACACCAAGTAACGCCCGCTCCAAGCGCTAGGCCACGCCGATCAGGACCACGCCGGCCACGGCGATCAGGGTGGCGATCCAGGAGCGAGCGCCGTGGCGCTCGCCGAGCACAAGGGTCGTGAGCGGGATCAGCCAGACGGGCGTGAGCTGGTTCAAGGTCGTGGCCACGCCCGTGTGCTCGGCCCAGGTGAGCCCGGCCTGGTTGGCCCAGATGCCCAGGAAGGTGCCCACGAAGGCCGCGCCCATGAGGCGCGGCAGCACCTTGGGTTGGCCCAGAGCCCTCACCCAGGTGCCCGTGCTACGGGTGACGAGCGCCAGCACCACGAGCCCGAGTGAGCCGACGAGCAGGCGCACGGCGGCGCCCTTCCCAGCGTCGATGACGGTCTCGGCGCCGTGGGCGCGGAAGGCCAGCCGCGCCAGCAGCACGCCCGCGGCCTGGCCGACGGCGGCCAGGAGGCCGAAGAGCACGCCGCGCTTGAGGGCCGCACGCGCGACGGGGTCAGGGTGCTTCTCCGTCACCGCCAGGGTCACGCCCAGCAGGCAGGTCACGATGCCCACGAAGCCCAGCAGCGAGGGGGCGCTCTCGCTCCACGGGGGCAGCAGCGAGCCCAAGGTCGCGAGCGGCACCGCGACGGTCAGGAGCAGCGTCGTGCGCTGGGGCCCGATCAGGAGCATCGAGCGGAACAGCAGCGTGTCGCACAGCGTCAGGCCCACGAGCCCGCTGAGGGCGAAGAGCACGAGCGCCTCGCCCCCCACGCCCCCCGGCCATGGCACACCGAAGAGTGCCAGGAACAACACGCCGAAGCAGAGCGTGGCCGTCGCGTTCTTCCCCAGGTTGATGGCACCCGCCGGCACCGGGTGGGGGAGACGGGCGAAGACCAGGAAGGCCGAGGCCCACAGCAGGCTGCTGAGCAGCGCGCACGCTTCTCCGGCATAGGGGAAGGGCGCGTGCACGGGGCCACGCTACGTCGGAGCCCCCCGAGTGCCCCCTTCGCGGCGGCGAATCCCGCGCCTTGAGGCGGGAGCCGGGACAGCGAGGGCCCTTCCTCGTCTACTGGGGTAGATGGCGCGTACGGATCCCCCGCTGGAGCGGCTCGGGCCGGCCCCTGCGTCCGAGGCGGCATCCGCCGCCTCGACCGCGCATTGGGCCGACCTCTGGCGCGCCCGCGTGCACGGCATGGCGCTGGCCCTGACGCGCGACCGGGCCGCCGCCGAGGACCTCGGTCAGGAGGTCTTCCTGCGGGCGCTCAAGGCGCCGAGCCGTCCCGAGGGCGAGGCCCTGGGGTCGTGGCTCTACCGCATCGCGAAGAACGCCTGGATCGACGGCGTGCGTGCCAAGGGTCGGGGGGGCCGGGGGGCGCAAGGAACAACGGGAGCGCCCGTGGAGCGCGTGAGCGAGGCGCGCGAGCCGCAGGTCGGCGAGCCGCTGGCGCTCGCGGCGTGGAAGGCCCTGCCCGAGGACGAGCGCCTCGTCGTCTGGCTGCGCCTGATGGTGGACGTGCCCTTCCGCGAGATCGCCACGCTGCTCGCCACCTCCAAGAGCGCCGTCGATCGCACCTTCCGTCGCGCGCTGGACCGCCTGCGCCAGGAGTTCGCCCCATGACCACCTGCACCGCCGTCCGAGACTCCCTGCCCGCGTTCGCCGCCGGCGAGCCCGACGAGGTGGGCGCGGGCGCGCACCTCGAGGCCTGCTCGGCGTGCCGCGCTGAGCACCGGGCGCTCGTGCGCGAGCTGGGGCGCATCCGCGGGGGCCTGGCGACGCTCGACACAGGCTCGGCCTCCCGCGAATGGGGGCGGACCGCGCTGCCCCCGCAGCGCGAGGCTCCTCACCGCACGCGCGTGCTCTCCTGGTGGACCGTGGGGGTGGGGGTCGCCGCGCTTGTGGTGGGGGGCTTCCTCGTCGGCCAGGCACTCCACGACAGCCGGGAGCCGGATCCCCGCAGCCCGCTCGCGCCGGGGGAGGAGCCCACGCAGCGCTTCACCGACGTCTCGGCCATCGTGGCCCGTGGCGATGCGCCGAGGGTGGTGCAGGTGCGCATCGAGGCGAATGGCGAGACGCGCCTGCGCTGGCGCGTGAGCACACCCGAGGCGACCTGGACGGAGCGCGGGCCTTGGACCCTCAAGGAGGCGGATGCCCGCGCGACATGGCGCGAGGCGACCGCAGGTCTGCGCAAGACGCTGGAAGAGGCTTGTCCCGAGCGGCTGACGGGCAGCGCCGTCAACTCGGAGAAGGCTCCGCGCCTGGTGATCGATGTGGACGCGCAGGTGCCGTGGAGGCTCGTGCAGTTCGTGCTCGATGCGGCGTCGTCTGCCCCGCACAGCCTGTCCCGCATGACCTATCTCTACGGCGGGGTGGCCGCGCCGCTTGACCAGGATCTACCGGCTGATCTCGGCTCGACCGGGGCCATGCCCCCACAGGAGTTCGCCGACCTTC
>JANOFW010000369.1:0-16819 GCA_031413835.1 Planctomycetia bacterium | reverse complement strand
TGGGGTGACCGACGGGGATTGAACCCGCGACCTCGAGAGCCACAGTCTCGCGCTCTACCAACTGAGCTACGGCCACCACGTCGAACGCCGGGACATTGAAACACGCCCCAGCCGCGATCGAAGCGTGGGCTGCCCCGGGGGGGCCGCCGACCTAATCGTCGTCGCCCTCGACGTCCTTGTCCCCGGTGTCGGGCTCGTCGTCCTTGCCCTTGCCCTTGGGCTTGTCTGTGTCGTCTTCGTCGTCGTCTTCGTCGTCGTCTTCGCCCTCGTTGTCCACCTCGACGGGCGGGGCGGCGGGATCGGGCAGCTCACCGCGCTCGCGGGCCAGCTTGGCGAACAGCTCGCCGAGGCGCGCGGCCCGTTCGATGTTCTCGTCGAAGTACAACGTGAGCCGCGGCGTCTGGCGCGTCGCCAGGGCCTCGGCCACCAGCGCCTGGAGGTAGGGCAGCACGTCGGTCAGGCCGCGTTCCGCGGTGCGCCGGGGGCCCCCGGGCTCGAGGTTTGACCAGTACACGATGCCCGTGGTCATGTCCTTGCCAGCTTCACGCGCGTGATCGTGACGCCCTTCACGCGCGGATCCTCGACCTGCTGCTGGAGCGCGGTCGCCATCGTCTCCAGCATCAGCTGCTGGAGCCTCAGGATGCGTCGGGTGTCAGCCATGGGCCATGTCTCTCCGCAGCGCGATCCTCAGAAGCGCGACCCTCAGCGCCGCGCACGCAGCCTAGGCGGACACGACGCGCCCGTGGCGTGCGACCCGCGGACCGCGTTCAGGCCAGCTTCCTGGCGATGAACTCCTGGGTGTAGCACTCGAGCTCGTCGCCTTCCTTCCAGGCGTCGAAGCCCTCGACGCGCAGGCCGCACTCGAAGCCCTCGCGGACCTCGCGCGCCTCGTCCTTCTCGCGGCGCAGGCTGGCGAGCTTGCCCTCGTGCAGGGCCTTGCCCTCGCGCTTGACGCGCACGCTGGCCTCGCGCTTGATCAGGCCGTCCTTCACGCGGCAGCCGGCGATGCTGCCCAGCTTGCTCGAGGCGAAGACCTTGAGCACCTCGGCGTGACCCAGGACCGTCTCGCGCACCTCGGGGGCCAGCTTGCCCTCCAAGGCGTCTTTCACGTCGCTCTCGATCTCGTAGATGATCTTGTAGGGCCGCACCTCGACGCCGAGCATCTTGGCCTTGGCGCGCGCCTTCTCGTCGCAGCCCACGTGGAAGGCGATGATCCAGGCCTTGGAGGCCGAGGCCAGCGCGACGTCGTTCTCGTTCACGGCGCCGACCGCGGCGTGCAGCACCTTGACCCGCACCTCGTCGTTGCCCAGCAGGCCGAGCACGACCTTGAGCGGCTCGAGGGAGCCCTTCACGTCGGCCTTGATGACCAGGTTCAAGCCCTGGACCTTGGTCTGGTCGATGGTGCTGAACAGGCCCTCGATCGTCGTGGGCTTGGTCTGCTGGGCCAGCTCGCGCGCGCGCTGCTTCTGGCGCCGCTGCGTCACGATCTCCTCGGCCTTGACGCGGTCGGCCATGACGTAGAACTTGCTGCCCGCGTCGGGGGCGCGGTCCAGGCCCATCACCTCGGCCGGGGCGCCGGGGGGCAACTCCGTCAGGTTGTTGCCGCGGTCGTCCACCATGGCGCGCACCGGGCCCCAGGCGTCGCCGGCCACCAGCGGGTCGCCCTTGCGCAGCGTGCCGTTGCGCACGATCACGGTCGCGACGATGCCGCGCTGGGGGCTGTTCTGCGACTCGATCACCACGCCCTCGGCCGGGCGCTTGGGGTTGCAGCGGAAGCGCTCCGCGTCCACCTCGACGAGCAGCGCCAGGTGCTCGAGCAGCTCGGGCACGCCCTTGCCGGTGGTGCCCGAGACCTCGAAGGCCGAGACGTCGCCGCCGAAGCCCTCGCAGAACACGCCGTGCTCGGTCAGGGCCTGCTTGACCTTGGTCGGGTTGGCCTCGCGCCGGTCGCACTTCGTCAGCGCCACCACGATCGGCACGTTGGCCGCGCGCGCATGGCTGATGGCCTCGACGGTCTGGGGCATGGGGCCGTCGTCGGCGGCCACGACGAGCACCACCACGTCGGTCACCTGCGCGCCGCGGGCACGCATCTCGGTGAAGGCCGCGTGGCCGGGCGTGTCGATGAAGGGCCCCTTGCGGCCGTCGGGCAGGGTCACCTGGCTGGCGCCGATGTGCTGGGTGATGCCGCCGGCCTCGTGCGCCGCCACGTCGGTCGAGCGCACCTTGTCGAGCAGGGTCGTCTTGCCGTGGTCCACGTGGCCCAGGATGGTCACCACGGGCGGACGCGCGATCAGGTCGGCGGGGTCGTCCACCACCTTGGCGGCCGCGATCATGACGTCTTCCGCCGTCACCGTCTCGACGAACTTGAGGTCGAGCTCGAACTCCAGGGCCAGGATCTCAAGCGCGCCCTTGTCGAGCATCGAGTTCGTGGTCACGAGCATCTTGTGGTTGGTGAAGAGGATCTTGATGATCTCGGCCGCGCGCATGCCCGAGAGCTCGGAGAACTTCTTCACGGTCAACGGCGGCGTGACCTCGAAGCTCTTGGGGCGGTTGTCGATCTCGACCCGCGGCTTGAGACCCCCCTGGCGCTTCTTGCGCAGGAGGAAGGTCTCCTTGCCCTGCTTGGTGCGGTAGGCCGAGTCGCCGCCGGGCGCCCCGCGCTTGTGGCTCTCGCGCCGCGCGCCGGGAGCATGGGGCTGCTGCTGCGGCATCGCGGGGTTGAGCTGGCTGAGGTCCTGGGGGCCGCGGCCGCGGGCAGCCGTGGGGGGCACGCGCGGCGCGGGCCCCGGAACGCCGCCCTTGGGCGCTTCCTTCACCAGCCGGCCCGCGCGCGGGTCGAGGGTGGGGATGAAGTCCTTGCGGTGCGGGGCGTCGCCGGCGCGGCGGCGGGCGGCGGCGCGCTGGCGCGCGGCCTCGTCGAGCGGCGCGGGAGCGGGCTCCCCCCCCGGCGCGGCGGGGGCCGCGGGCTCGTCCTCAACGGCGGCGCCCGGGCCCTCGTCGCGCGCCTCGCCGCCCTCGGGGCCGGACGCGTAGCTCTCCGGCGCCTCCTCGAGCGTGTCCACCCCGTAGGCGTTCGTCTGCTCCGCCACGGCCAGGGCGGGAGCGGCCTGCGCCCTCGCGGCGGCGGCGGCGTGCACCTCGCGGATGCGCCTGTCGAGCGCCTCCGGGATGATCACCATCTGGTTGCCCACCGAGAGGCCGGCGCTGGCCAGCTCGCGGATGAAGGACCGGGGCGGCATGCCGAGCTCGATGGCGATCTGGTAGAAGCGCTTGGACAAGGTGATCCGGGGGGTAGGGCGGGGGGGTGTCTGCCGGGCCCGCCGACCAAGGTCGGTGTCGGCCACGGTTAGCCCTTGAACGTAACACCAAGAGCCAAAAGAGCCCCGCCGGGGCGGCGGGGTTCGAGCGCTGCGCGTGTGCCGGCGGAGCCGGGGAGCGCCTACGCTCCGGGCTCGGTCGGCACGGACGGCGCGACTCGGGAGTCGGGCGGCGTGGCCCCCTCCGGCGTCACGGCGGCCGGCTCGCCCGCCGAGCCGCCGGCGGGCACAACAGCGGCGCCGCCCTCGGCCCCCGCTCCGCCCTCGACGGCCGCAGCCCCCTCGGCGGGGGCGCTCGCGGTGGGAGCGACGGGCGCCGCCTCGCCGGAGATGTTGATCTCCCAGCCCGAGAGCCTCGAGGCCAGACGCACGTTGGCGCCGCGGCGGCCGATGGCCAGCGAGAGCTGGTCCTCGTCCACCAGCACGTCGGCGCTCTTGGTGTCGTAGTTCAGGGTGATGGAGTTGATCTGCGCCGGCTTCAGGGCCGTGCTGATCATCACCTCGGGCTGCTCCTCGAACTTGAGGATGTCCACCTTCTCGCCGTTGAGCTCGTCGATGATGTTGCGGATCCGGCTGCCGCGCACGCCCACGCAGGCGCCGATCGGGTCCACCTTCTGGTCCAGCGAGGCCACCGCCAGCTTGGTCTTGTAGCCCGCCTCGCGCTCGATGGCCTTGACCACGATCACGCCGTCGCTGATCTCGGGCACCTCGAGCTCGAAGAGCTTCTTGACGAACTCCGGGCGGCTGCGCGAGAGCACGATGCGCACGCGCTGGCCCAGGGGCCGCACCTCGAAGAGGTAGGCGCGGATGCGATCGCCGACCTTGAAGTTCTCGCCGCGGATCTGCTCCGAGCGGGGCACGATGCCCTCCACCCGGCCCATGTTCACGATCAGGTTGCCGCCCTCGATGCGCTGGATCGAGCCGGTCACGATGCCGTTGACCCGGCGGTTCCACTCGTCGAGGTTCTTGTCCCGCTCGGCCTCGCGGATGCGGCTGCTCATCACCTGCCGGGCGGTCTGGGCCGCGATGCGGCCGAAGTCCATGGTCTGGTTCTCGCCGTCCACGACGCACTCGATGCCGCCGTGCTTGCGGTCGAGCCTGAGCTCGATCACGGCGTCCTCGCCGAAACGGCGCCGGGCGGCCGTCATCAGGCCCTCCTCGATGGCCGAGAAGACCACCTCCTTGTCGATCCCGCGGTCGCGGTGGACGACGTCGGCGAAGCGGATGATGTCTGCGGGGTCCATGCAGGCTCCGTCCCAGGCGACCCGGCCCGGCGAGGGGGAGGGGGCCCCGGGGGAGCCCGCTCCAAGCGTTGGTGTTTCAGGGGGTGTTGACCTCCGTCGACGAAGACGGCGGGCTCAAGGGCCCGCCGTAAGGCGTCGCCGGAAGTCCATGGGCGATCATCGCTTGGAGCGGGGGGCCGTGTCAAGGCGGGGTGGCGGCTCGTTGGGTCCTAGATAGGCTCTGACGGCGGCTCCGCCTGCGTTGCGGGGCTACCTGGGGTTGCGGGGCTACCGGGGGTAGCGGGGGGGGCGGGGGGGGCGTAGCGTGGCGGCCCATGCCCGCCCGCCTGCAACTGGCCCTCGATCACGTCGACCTCCACCGTGCGCTCAAGGCCGCCGAGGAGGGGGTCCGCGGGGGCGTCCAGATCCTGGAGGTGGGCACGCCCCTGCTCAAGGCCGAGGGCCTGAGCGTGGTCAGGGCCCTGCGCCAGGCCTACCCCTCCCTGCCCATCGTCTGCGACGCCAAGACCATGGATGCGGGGCGCCTCGAGGTCGAGTCGGCCGCCAAGGCCGGCGCCAGCATCGCCACGGTGCTCGGCGTGGCCTCCGACAGCACCCTGAAAGAGTGCGTCGAGGCCGGCTCGAACGTGGGCATCCAGGTGCTGGTGGACCTGCTGGGCTGCGTGGACCCGGTGGAGCGCGCCCGTTTCGCCGAGTCGATCGGCGCCGACCTCGTCAACGTCCACTGCCCGATCGACGAGCAGGTGCGCGGCGGCGACCCCTTCGCCACGCTCAAGGCCGTGCGCGCGGCCGTGCGCATCCAGGTGAGCGTGGCTGGAGGCATCACGGCCCGCACGGCACCCATCGCAGTGGCGTCGGGGGCCGACGTCGTGATCGTCGGAGGCGCGATCACCAAGGCCCAGGACGCCGCCGCGGCGGCGCGCGAGATCGTGGCCGCGATGACCTCGGGCAAGGCCGGGGCCAGCGAGGTGGCCGAGCGCGTCTCGAGCGAGGACGCCATGCGGCGGCTGCTGCTCGAGGTGAGCACGCCCAACCTGAGCGACGCGCTGCACCGCGCGCCCTGCTGGGGCAACCTCAAGGCGCTCGTGCCGGGCCGGCGCATCGCGGGACCGGCCGTGACGGTCAAGACCCTGCCGGGCGACTGGGCCAAGCCGGTCGAGGCCATCGACCTCTGCCGTCCCGGCGACGTGCTGGTGATCGACAGCGGCGGCACGCCCCCCGCCGTCTGGGGCGAGTTGGCCACGCACTCGGCGCGCCAGAAGAAGCTCGCCGGCGTGATCGTGCTGGGCGCCGTGCGCGACACGCGCGACATCGCTGCCATGGACCTGCCGGTCTTCGCGCGCCTGATCTGCCCCAACGCGGGCGAGCCCAAGGGTCTGGGCGAGGTGAACGTGGTGCTGCGCGTGGAGGGCATCGAGTGCCGCCCCGGCGACTGGGTGGTGGCCGACGACGACGGCGCCATCGTGCTGCCCAAGGCCAAGGCCCTCGAGGCCGCCAACCGCGCCATGTACTGCCTGGAGGTCGAGAACCGCCTGCGGGCCGAGATCCAGGCCGGCAGCACCCTGGCCCAGGTGGTCGATCTCTACAAGTGGGAGAAGCGGATGGGCGGGTCGCCGGCGGCCTCGCACTGAGGTCGGCGCGGAGCGCATCCAGCGGACGGCGCCTGGTGCAGGAGGCGGTGGCGTGAAAACGGGCGGGGGGCGCGGGGGGCCGTAGGGTACGCGGCGTGAGCACGGCGACGGTCCCCTTGATCGTGAACGGCGAGGCGCGCTCGGTCCTGGGGCCGAGCCCCACGATCGCGCGGCTGCTCCTCGATCTGGCGCTCGGCACGGCCCGCGTGGCCGTCGAGGTGAACGGCGAGATCGTGCCCAAGGCCGAGCACGCGGCGCGGCGCTTGGCCGCGGGTGACCGCGTCGAGGTCGTGACCTTCGTCGGGGGGGGCGATCCCACCTACGAAGGTCCCTGGCGTGACACCCCGCTCCAGATCGGCGCGCGCCAGTTCACGAGCCGGCTCTTCGTGGGCACGGGCAAGTACGCCAGCACGGAGCAGACGCTGGCGGCCCTCGAGGCCAGCGGCACCGAGTGCGTCACCGTGGCGCTGCGCCGCGTGGACCTGGCGCGCAAGGACGGCCCCAACCTGCTCGACGCCCTGGGCAAGCGTTGGACCCTGCTCCCCAACACCGCGGGCTGCTACAGCGCCGAGGAGGCCTGTCGCACCCTGCGTCTGGCGCGCGAGCTGGGCCTGGCCGAGCTGGTCAAGCTCGAGGTGCTGGCCGACCCCGACACGCTGCTGCCCGACACGGTGCAGACCCTCGCGGCCCTCAAGGTGCTCGTCGCCGAGGGCTTCACGGTGCTCGTCTACACCAACGACGATCCCGTGATGGCCAAGCGGCTGGAGGAAGCCGGCGCGGCGGCCGTGATGCCCCTGGGCAGCGCCATCGGCACGGGCCTGGGGATCTTGAACCCCTTCAACCTCGAGCTGATCGTGAACCGCGCCCGCGTGCCCGTGATCGTGGACGCGGGCGTGGGCACGGCCAGCGACGTGGCCCTGGCCATGGAGCTGGGTGCCGCGGGCGTGCTCCTGAACACCGCCATCGCCAAGGCCCGCGACCCGGTGCTGATGGCCGCGGCGATGAAGGAGGCCTGCTGGGCGGGTCGCAAGGCCTTCCTCGCGGGCCGCATGCCCAAGGGCCTCCCCAAGCCCTCTTCGCCCGTCCTAGGCGTGCTGCCCAGCGCCGCGGCGCCGCCGCGCGCCGTCCGACCCGCATGACGCGCGCGCTGCTGCTGGCGCTGGTGGCCCTGGTCGTCGTCATGGTGACGGGTCTCGCCCTGGCGCCGCTGCTGGAGAACGAGAAGCCCGCCACCCCGGCGACGGTCGAGAGCCCGGGGCCCGAGGAGCCCGCGCCCGGCGCTAAGCCGCCTGCCCCCCAGCCCCCTGCCTCGGAGCCCCCGGCCCCCGGCGCCAAGGAACCCTGGGACGAGGCGCGCATGGCCCGCTGGCTCGGCGAGAGCCCCAGCGCGCCCTGGCTGCTCTACGGCTTGAAGGGCTTGCTGATGCTGTTGGGCGTGTGGTTCCTGGTGCTGGAGTTCATGACCGACGACCGCCGCCGGCATGGCATGAGGCCCGCAGGTTGGGGCCCCTGGCGCGCGGACGCGGCGCTGCTCGACGCCTTTCGCGATGTGCCGCGAGCTACCACCGCGACGCGCTGGCCCACCGTGGTCGCCGAGCCGCTGGCCGCCCTGGGGCTGGCCCTGCTGTTCCCGGTCGCGGTCCAGACGCTGCTCGCGGCGCTCTGGGCGCAGGGGTGGCACCCCACGGGCATGATCGAGTTCGGCATCGCCGCTGCGACGCTCGCGTTCCTGCCGCCGGCCTTGATCACGACGCTGCGGCGCCTGCGCCTGGGTCAGGGCCTGCTGCCCAGCCCCGGCGCCGCCCTGGGGTTGGGCGCACGCTTCGCGTGCATCGCCACGCTGATCGTGGTGCCGGTGCAGCTGCTCTGGGGCTACCTGCTGGTCCAGCGCGGCACGCCGCTCGAGATCCAGAACGTCGTGCAGGCCTTCGCCGACCCGGCCAACCCCGGGCAGCCGTGGCTGATCGCCGTCTTCGGCATCTTCGTCGCGCCCTTCACCGAGGAGGCCGTGTTCCGCGGTCTGCTCTTCCCTGCGCTGCGCCAGCGCACGCCGGGAGGCGCCTTCGGGGCCGCGGTGCTGGTCTCGCTGCTCTTCGCCCTGATCCACGGCAACCTGATGGCCTTCGTGCCGTTGTTCGTGCTCTCCCTCGTGCTCTGCTGGGTCATGGAGCGCACGAACTCGCTGCTGGCCTGCGTGACCGTGCACGCGCTGCACAACGCCACCTCGCTCGCGCCCATGATCGGGCGCCTGCTCGAGGGCGGCTCGTGAGCACGACCCTGCCCCGTCCCGTGCTGACCCGCGTGGGACTCTCCTACGTGGCCTCGACGGCCGCCGTCACCGGGCGCGTCGCGCTCGGGGAAGACGCGAGCCTGTGGTATGGCGTGGTGGTGCGCGGCGACGACGCGCCCATCACGATCGGCGCGCGCAGCAATGTGCAGGACGGCGCTGTGATCCACGTCGATCCGGGCGCGCCCCAGACCATCGGGGCCGACGTGACCATCGGCCACGGCGCGATCTGCCACGGCATCCGCATCGAGGACCACGCGCTGATCGGCATGGGCGCGATCCTGCTGGGCGGCAGCGTGATCGGCGAAGGCGCGCTCGTGGCCGCCGGCGCCCTGGTGCGCGAGAATCAGATCGTGGCCCCCTTCACGCTGGTCGCCGGCGTCCCCGCCAAGCTCGTCAAGACCTTCGACCCCACCACCCGCCGCCACGAGGCCAAGGCCCACGCCGCCGGCTACGTGACACGCGCTCGCGAACACGCTGCCGGCGGCTGGCCGTGGACGCCCGGGTAGCCGCGCAGCGCTAGACTGCCGCCATGCGCGCGCGGCGAAGCCTGTGGACGATGGTGGCTCTGCTGGCGGCCATCGGTGTCGCGCTCGTGATCCGGGGGCAGGGTGCCTCCGGCAGGCCGCCGAGCGCGGAGGGCCGCCCGGCAGTCGAGCCTGCGGCGGGCCTGGCGCTGGAGGGGCTGGCGCGACCCGCGCGAGTGCTGCCCCTGCCGGAGGGCGCTTCGACCCCACCCGCTGCGCCTCTCCTGGCAGAGAGCGTAGTCACGGACGACGGTGAGATCTACAGCGTAAAGCCGGAGCCGTGGCAGATTGCGCTCATCCTGAGGCTCACCGCGCCGGGCAGCGGCGAGGCCGTCTCCATCAGCGAGTGGATCGTGGCGGGAAACGTGTTTCCGGTCCCCTCCGGACGCGTGCCGCGCCTGCCCGTCGTGCCCGGACGGTGGATCAGCGTGCATCTCCGCGAGGCGCGGCGTGCCGATGGTTCCTGGCGCTTCCTCTCGGAGCGGCTCGCGATCGAGATCCCTCTCCCCGCACCCGACGAGTTGCGTGTCGCCGTTCCGACGTTGGAGGATCTGACGCACGATCCACTCTGGCTCGTGCCTGTGGACGCGAAGTCTGGGACGGTCCTTCCCGGCGGCACCTGGGAGCCCCCGCCGCGGCGCAGCGACCTGGCGCCGATCGCCGCCGACGCCGACGGGCGCATCGCCGTACCTCTGGCGGTCCTGCGATCCACGATCGAGCAGGGCGTAGAGCCCTACGTTGCCCTGCGCAAGGGCCTGACGTTGCCGAATCAGGGCCGAGGCCAAGCGGAAGGGGTGTCCGCGCTGACTCTGTCGCAGGTGCGCCAGCTCATCGAGGGCGGGGAGCTGCGCGTTCCGATCGCGTTACGGGCCGAGGGCGGTGACGAGCGACGGCTACGGCTGCTCGATCCCGACGGCGCCCCTGCGTCGAGGGTGCGCGTCGTCGTGCAGGACTACAAGCACGGGGAGTTGCGCTTGTGGACGAACGCCCGCGGGATCCTGAGCTGGCAGGGCTCGGCGCTTGAGTCCAGCCAAGTGGAGATCTTCACGGCCGATGGCTGGCTGCGTGAGGTTTTCGAGCTGCCCGCAGGCAGCGGACTGGGCGACGAGCCTGCTCGTGTCGTGCTGCCCGAGACGGCACTCGTGACGCTTGAGTTCGTGCTCCCGGACGACGCCGGGGCGTCGCGAGACGGCCTCCCCCGCGACCTCGACCTAGGCATCTTCGGTCGCCTGTATCCCCCCGCGGGCGACCCAGGGCCGCCCGCTGTGGCCGGAGTTCCCGAGCGGGTGGACAACACCGGAGGGACGATCCTCGACACGCAGCTCGACTTCAACGCACCGCGCGTGCGCTTACGCGTGCCGCTGCGTCGTGAGCTCCAGCTGTCGACGGTGATCGCGCCCGTGCATCCGGAAGGGCACGGCCTGCCCGTCCTCTTCGACTTCGTCCTGGACGCGCCGGTCGCGCGCCTGGTCTTCGATTGGCCTCCGACGCGCATCCTCTCGCGTCACGACCGCTGACGATCCGCTCTTCTCTCCCTAACTAGGAATCTGCAGGGGCGTAGCCCCTGCATGATTCCTAGACCCACATGCCGGTGATGCGCGCGCCAAAGACGATGCGCCCGTCCACCACGCCTTGGGTGTCGAAGACGGCGCGGCGGCTGCGCACCTCGAGTCGCTTGCCCAGGATGATCAGGGTCTGGCCGGGCAGCACGACCCAGCGGAACTTCACGTCGTCGAGGCCGCCAAAGCCGAAGAAGCGGCCGGCGTAGTCCTTGGCGTCGTAGACCTGCCAGGCGCACCAGGAGCAGAGCTGGGCGGCAGCCTCGAGCATCAACACGCCGGGCATGATCGGACGGCCCGGCACGTGGCCGCGGCCCCACCAAGGGTCCTCGGGCACCTCGAGCACGCCCGCGGTCTCGCCCGCCTCGAGGTCGAAGTGGCACACGCGCGTGAGCTGCTCCATCTCGTAGCGCTGCGGGTTGTGGGCGCGGATGGCCTCGATGTCGGCCACGACCTTCGCGGGGTCGATCTTGGCGAGGTCCACGAGGTGCTGCGGCATTGGGGCCCGTCGGAGGTGAAGCGGGGGGGGAGCATAGCGAGGGAGGCGCGTGGGGGGTAGCATCGGGGAAGGCCTCGCTCCCTTGCCTGGGTGCCCTGCATGCCCTGCAACCCCGCCAATGCCCGCCGTCTGCGCCCGTGGCTCACGGCCTCGGCCGTCTTCCTCGCCTTGGCTCCCTATGGGCTCCGCGCCGACGAGCCGCCCGCGGCACCCGCTGCGCCCGCTGCGCCCGCTGCGCCCGCTGCGGAGCCCGCGGCGGAGCCCGCCGCCGAGAAGCCCGTGCGCGAGGCTACGGCGGAGGAGCTGCCGGCCCTGCTCGTGGCCCTCGAGGGCGCGGCCAAGAAGAAGAAGACCAGCGAAGCGCTGCCGCTCTTGAAGGCGCTCGACGAGCTCAAGCACGCACAGCTGGAGAAGCCGTTGCTCAAGCTCCTGCGCCACGCCGAGATCGCGGTGGCCTTGCGCGCGGCCGAGCTGCTCGAGCAGCGGGCGTACCCGGAGTGGGCCAAGGGCATCTGGGCCTCCTCGTGGGGGCAGGCGGTCAACGAGAAGCGGCCCAGCGTGCGGGTGAAGGTGCTGCGCGCGCTGGCGCGGCTCGGCGTCACGCTCGACAAGAAGCAGTTCGACGACGTCGAGCGCCAGTGGCGCTGGCTCGTGGGCAACCCCAGCCGTGGCAACGCGCCGCAGCTGGTGGACATCGCCTTCTACGTCGAGCAGGTGAAGGACAAGCGCTGGGCCCGCTGGCTGGCCGAGATGCTCGACGAGCCCCGGAGCGACGCTCCGGCGAGCGACGGCTCCAACCCGCCCGCCGCCTGGTGGGAGGAGAAGTGGCACCTGTGGAACGAGTCCAAGGCGGCCATCCACGCGGCCTTGAAGGCGCTCACCGGCCAGGACTTCGACAGCACCGAGAAGGCCCGTGAGTGGATCGAGGCGCACCCGAAGGAGGGCTTCGAGTGGTAGGGGCGGGGGCGGCCGGGGGCGCCAGGGGTAGGCGTTCGCCGTAGACAGGCAGCCCCATGGATGTGAGCCGCGAGGGGGCCCGGGGGCGCGAAGGAGCCGTCGGCGCGGGCCCTCGGCAGACTTGGCGGGGCGTTCGACCGGGGCAGGGGGGGAGTGTGAGGGGTAGAGGCCTCGAGAACGACGAAGATGGCAGCCGCGACATGTCCACACCCACCACCCGCCAGGACGGGGACAGCCCCCGTGCGCCCGTCGCTTCCGCGCCGGTGGGGGAGGGCCCTGCCTGGATCCAGGAGCATCTCGACGCCGTGCTGCGCTTCGCCCGCCGCCGATTGAGCCAGGCCGACGCCGAGGACGTCGCGGCCGAGTCCTTTGAAGCGCTCTTCCTGGCGCAGCGCGAGGGACGCGCGCCTGACGCGCCCGGCGCCTACCTGCTGGGCGTGGCGCGACGGCGCATCGCCGAGCGCCTACGCCGACGTGCCCAGGGCCGCGAGCCCGTGGCGCTGCCCGCGGGCTGGCAGGGCTTCTGCGACGTGCCGCTGCCCGAGGACCTGCTGGCCGCGCGCGAGCTGGCTGAGCTCGTGCACGTCGCCCTCGGGCTGCTCACGGGGCCCGACCGTGCGCTGCTGCTGGCGCGCTATCGCGAGGGCGTGAGCCTCGCCGCGCTGGCCCTGCGCCTAGCGGCCACACCGAAGGCGATCGAGCTGCGACTCTATCGCGCACGCGCGGCGCTCAAGGGACTGCTGCAAGCGACGGGTGAGACCTGGGCGGAGCCGCTGCCGGTGGGCCGGCTGGCGCGGCAGGAAGAGGGGCCACGATGAGCGCCCGTCCGCTCCCGTCCCCCGAGCCCTCCGCAGAGGAGCTGGCGCTGGCGCGCAACCTCAAGGGGCTGGCGGCGCCTCCCCCCCAGCCCCCCGGGTTCGAACGCCTCAACGCGCGCATCGAGGCGCTCCTGACCCCTCCAGACGATATGGCCCGATCGGCCGTGGACGGGCTCGCGGAGGCCGGGGGCGCCCCTTCCCTGTGCTATAAATCCCAGGTTCCAGACCGCCCCGCCGAGCACCGCCCCCTGGAGGCACGCGCTCGCCGGGAAGGAGAGCCGATGAAGCTGCAAGCCTGCCCCAAGTGCGGGGCGCAGTTCGACGTGTCCAGCTTCTCCGGCGGGCAGCAGTTCCGCTGCGGGGCCTGCGGACAGCTCATGACGGCCGACGGCGCGGCGGGTCCTCAGGCCTCCGGTCGCGTCCCGCCTCCTGCGATCGGCGAGCGGATGCAGGCCACCCGGGCCCCGGGACCGCGGGTGCCCGAGCCGTCGGCGCCCAGCGCCTCCTCGGTAGGTGCCGCGAAGAGCCCGCGCGGACCGCAGTTCCAGCCGGCGCAGCGGGCCCAGGAGCCGACCCGCGCCGCCGCCGCGCCGCCTGCGCGCGCGGGACGCGAGGAGCGTCCGAGCCGTGCCGGCCGCAATCAGGGGGCCCCGCGCAAGGGCCCGCCGATGGCGCTGATCGCCGGCGGTGGCGCGTTGGCGGTGCTGGCGATCGTGCTGGTCGTGGTGCTGGGGGGCAAGGACCCCAAGAAGCCCGGCGCCGGCGGCGGTACGCCGAGCGCGCTGGGCAACGCGCCGGGTGGCGGCGTGCCCGCCGCGGCCCCCGTGGTGGCCAAGGAAACCCTGGCCGAGGTGCGCGCCGACTACCGGCGCAACAAGCCCGAGAAGGACAGCGAGTGGAAGGCCTTCATCGCGCGCTTTGGCGCCCTGGGCGGCGAGGCCGCCGAGGACCTGAAGTCGCTCTACGAGGTCTACGTCGAGACGCGCACGGGCTCCGACGACCCGGGGGCCCGCAAGGCCCTGGGCTACGTCGAGTTCAAGCACCCCCTGCCCGAGGAGATCTCGCAGACCAAGGGCCGCGACTTCATCACGGCCTTCGAGGTGGCCAACCACCAGCGCTGGCTGCAGGGCGAGGAGGAGATCCGCCTGGCCAACGATGCCTGGAAGCGCGTGCAGGAGCACGCCCGGCGCTTGCGCGAAGACCGCGTCTACGCCGCCGGCGACGGCATCTGGAACAACATCCTCCAGGACAAGCTCTTCAAGGACCAGAACTTCGCCACGCGCTGGAGCGCGCCGCACCTGATCTGCTACGCCTCCAAGGACCGCCTGAGCGACCTCGACCTGCTCTCGCTGCCGCGCTCCGAACGCAAGAAGAAGCGCGAGGAGCTGGCGGCCAAGCGCGCGCAGTTCGAGCCGCTGCTCGACGAGAAGGAGCGCATCTACGTCCAGCTCTATACCGAGTTCAACAGGCGCTTCAAGGACGTGCTGGGGCTGCAGGACCTGGCCGCCGAGTACGGCGGCCGGCCCGACCTCGTCAAGAAGGGCACGGCCTCCTTCCGCGACGGCGTGCCGCTGGTGGTCTGGATCTTCGACGGTCGCGAGAGCTTCGACGAGTTCCACAAGGTCAAGAAGATGCCGCTGCCTCCGGGCGTGGGCGGCTACTTCGAGTGGAGCACGGCCTGGATCTACCTCTTCGACGAGAAGAACGAGGGCGACGCGCGCATCTGGGAGGTCTCCAAGAACCTGCACGAGGGCTCGCACCAGCTCGAGCACTGGTTCGGCATGCAGCTCAACGGCTGGAAGGAGCCCAAGCACGCGCAGAGTTGGCTGGGCGAGGGCATGGCCGAGTACTTCGGCTCCCACAAGATGAAGGCCGACGGCAGCCTCGAGTTCGTCAACCTCAACGTCGGGCGCGTGCGGGAGGCCAAGCGCTTCCGCGACGACTTCAAGGGGAAGGGCAAGGAGTACCCGATCGTCAAGCTCGAGAAGCTGACCAGCTGGGAGTCCTACAACGAGGCCATGCAGCATGCCCAAGATCTAGGCATGGACCCCCGTGACGGCCAGCTGATCTTCATCTACGAGCAGGGCCACATGCTCTTCCACATGTGCATGGAGGGCCTGGGCGGCAAGTACCGCGACAAGATCATGGCCTACATCAAGTCCGTGCTGATGCGCGAGGAGGGCGGCGAGCACTTCCGGCGCTGCTTCAAGATCCGCGACGAGGACGACTGGGAGGAGCTGCAGAAGGACTTCGAGGCCTACGTGAAGGAGCTGCTCGCCAAAGACCTCTCCGGGCTGATCTACGCGCCCGTCAAGCGTGCGAGCCCCGCCAAGCCCGGCGACGGGAAGTAAGGCGGGAACTAGACCTCCCGCGCTGCGTTTGAGGGAGTCCCGCGTTCGAGGGAGAGTGGTCCTCGGGGTGCCGTTGTGCTCCCGGCGGCGCTTGAGCCGTTGGCTGCCGTCGAGAGGCTGATGAACAGCGCCCCCGCCCCCCTGTCCAATCCCGGTGAGCCCCCCGCCCGTCCCGCGGGGCTCGGCTGGTTGCTGGTGGGCGTGCTCGTGGCGGCGCTGCTCTCCCAGGGCGCGACCTTGGGCGGCACCTTCGCCCTCGACGACGTGCCGGTCGTGCAGCGCAACCCCGCGCTGGCTCGCGGCCTGGGCGGCCTGCCGCGCGTGTTCAGCGCGCCCGCCTGGCCCGGCGCGCTCGAGGTGGAGCCCTACCGGCCGGGGGCCTCAGCCAGCCTGCTGCTCGAGCGCGGCGTGGCGCCCGGCGAGGCCACGCCCCTGGCGAGCCACCTGCTCAACTTGCTGCTGCACGCCGCGGCCGCGGCCCTGCTGCTGAGCCTGCTGCTGGCCGTTGCGCCGCGCCGGCCCCTGCTCGCGCTGACCGCGAGCCTGCTGCTGGCGGTGCATCCGCTCGCGGCGTCCAACGTCGCCCTGCTCAGCGGGCGGTCGGCGCTGCTGGGGCTGTGCTGGGCCCTGGTGTCGCTGCGGGCCTGGGTCGCCTACCGGCCCGGGCGCGAGAGCCTGCTGCCCCTCGCCGCCCTGGCGCTCTTCCTGGCACTGCTCTCCTGCGAGGCGTTCGTGGCCCTGCCCCTGGTGGCGCTGCTGCTCGATTGCGTGCGGTTGGGCCAGTCTCCCGCGCGCGCCTGGCGCCTGCGCTGGGTCGGCCACCTGGCGCTGGCCGCGGCCTGGGCCGTGTGGTTCGTCCTCTGGGTGCAGCACGGCCCGGGACGCGCGTCCGCCTCCATCCCGCCGCAGGGCCTCGCGGAGCGTCTCTGGCTGGGCCTGGAGGCGCTGGGCCGCGATCTGCTCAAGGTCGTGCTGCCCGTGGGCTTCGTCGCCGATCGCAGCCACGAGGCCGTGGCGGGGCGCGGCTGGCCCTTGGTCGGAGCGCGGCTGCTCACGGTCGTGCTGACGGGCGCGGGGCTCCTGGCTGCCCTGCTGGTGCCGGCCCGGCGGGCCGTCGGGGGCGCCTTGCGCGCGGCCTTCGTCGCGGCCGGTGTGCTGCTGCTGGGTGCGGCGCTCACCCTGCCGCCGGGGGCCGTGCTTGAGGACCGCTGGGGCTATCTGGCGCTCCCCGCGCTGGCCGTGCTCGGCGGACTGTGCGCCGAGGCCCTGGCCGCCTGGAGCGAGGCGACGGCCCTGCGCCGCCGCTTGACGCGGATTCTGCCCGGCCTGCTCGTCGTGGCCGCCACGCTGCTCAGCGTGCGCGTGGCCCAGGGTCTGGCGGACGACGCCACCGTCCACGAGCGCCTGATCGCTCTGCCGGGCGGTCATGGTCCGGCTCTGCTGCGCCGCGCGGAGCGCTTGATGCAGCAGGCCGACGAGGAGCGCGCGCGCTCGGCCCGCCTGCCGGTGCGCCATCCCGATCCGCTGCAGGACCCCGGTCGCGCGCCCCACCTGCGGGCCGCCCAGGCAGCGCGCGACGAGGCCCAGACGCTGCTCGAGATCGCGGTGCAGCATCCGTCCACCCAGGCC
>JANOFW010000368.1:0-6360 GCA_031413835.1 Planctomycetia bacterium | reverse complement strand
CCGGGGTCCGCGGGCTTCCCCTTGTCCGCGGGCTTGCCCGAGTCCGCGGGTTTACCTTTTTCGGCGGGCTTCCCCGCATCGGCCGGCTTGCCCTTGTCTGCGGGTTTCCCCGTGTCCGAGGGTTTCCCGGCGTCGCCGCCTGGAAACGCGCGTGGTGGAGCGACGCGGCACGGACGTGCAGGTGCGCCGCGCGCAGGACGGGCTGCTGGCAGGCTGCGACCCGGACGCGGCGCTCGAGTGCTTCCTGGGCGCCTGCGATCCCGACGTGCCGCGCTGCGACCCCGAGGGCCCGCGCGGCTACCCGGCGCTGCGAAGGGCGCTCGAGCCGCACCACGGCCGCTTGCGGCTGGCCGACATGGAACGGAGCATCACGCTGCCCGAGGTGTGCGCGGACGGAACGTGGCTGGCTTGCGTGTTCGAGCCGCAATCGCTGCTGGCCCACCTCGCGACCAACCAGCACCTCGCCGCCAGCGACGGAGTGCGGGCCTGGACACGCGTGGACCTGCTGGAGCTGATCTCGCCGCAGGCGCAGGCCCGCTACGCGCCGACGCCGCCCGTGAGCGACATCGGTCCCGTGCGCCTGGAGAAGATGCCGCTCTCGATCGGCGCCGTCGAGCTCTCCGCGGTCGAGCTCCAGTCGCCTGCGCCCTCGGGCTTCGCCACGAACGACCGCATCCGGGGCGTGTTCTACCGGCCTGCCGCGCCCAAGGGCGCGGTGATAGCGCTGCCGGCGTGGAAGGAGAGCAACCTGGCGGGGCAGGGCCTGCTGGCGCTCGCGCTCGCCAAGGAAGGCTACGCCGTGCTGGTGATGCCGCTGCCCTACCAGGTGGACCGCGCGCTCGAGGGACGCGGCTCGGGCGAGTGGACCTTCTCGGCGGACCTTGCGCGCACGCGCGCGGCGTTCCTGCAGGGCGCGGCCGACGTGGCGCGCGCGTCGTTGTGGCTCGAGGAGCAGGGCTTCGCGGCGCGTCACCAGGCGGTGATGGGCGTGAGCCTGGGCGGGCACGTGGCGGCGCTGGCCTACGGCGCCTACCCCGAACGCTTCGGCGCGGGCGTGTTCCTGCTGGCGGGAGGGGACGTCTCGACGGCACTGCTCACGGAGAACCGCACCACCGGGCGCATCCGCCGGGCCCTGCTCGAGCGCGGCGTGACCTCGGAGGAGGCCGTACCCCTGATGCGGGTGATCGACGGCGCCACCTGGGCCTCGCCGGCACGCGGGGCTGGCGTGCTGGTCGTGGGCGCCAAGGAGGACGACGTGGTGCCCCCGGCCAACGTGAGGGCCCTGGCGGCCGCCTACGGGGACGCGCGCGTCGAGTGGCTCGAGGGCGATCACTACGGAATCCTGCGCCAGCTCCCCAAGACCATCGCTTGGGTGGTCGATCATCTGGGGAAGACCCTGCCCCCGCGCTAGAGCCTCCCCCCCTCCCCCCCGGCCCCCCGACCCAACCCTCTCGCCAGCAAGACCTTGCCGCTCTCCGCCCCCCCTCCGCCGCCCGCCGATCCGCGGCCTCCCTCGGGGGCCGCGGGGACGGGGAAGCCGGGCGACGGGGAAACGTCCAAGGGGGGCCCTCCGAGCCCCCCCACGATGCCCCCCGCCGCCCTCCGCGCCCTCGCCCCCCTGCCAGCCCCCGAAGGGGGGTCGCGTAGCGGGCGAGCGGCGGGCGTCGTGAGCCGGGCGCTGCAGGACTCGTGGGTGGCGCGCTTGAAGGCCCGCGACCCCGAGGCGCTGCGCGATGTGGTCCAGGCCTTCACGGAGCGGCTCACGGCCGTGGTCTCGGGCATGCTGCGAGACCGCGACGCTGTGGACGACGTGGTCCAGGAGACCTTCGCCAAGGCCTGGTTCCGCATCCAGGCCTTCCAGGGCGACTCGAGCCTCTACACCTGGCTCTACCGCGTGGCGATCAACGGCTGCAAGGACCACGCCAAGCGCCGCGCGCGCCGACCCGCCGGCTCGCTCGATGCCCTCTTGAGCGAGCCGGAAGGAGCGACCGGCTCGGGCGCGCCCAGCCTACGCACCTCCAACCTGCGGGCACCGACGCCGCACCCGCTGGAAGGCCTTGAGCGTCGCGAACTGCGCCTGGCGGTCCAGGCCGCCATCGCCGAGCTGCCCCAGCACTTCCGCGCGGTGCTCGCCCTGCGCGAGATCGAGGGCCTGAGCTACCAGGAGATCGCGGCGGTGATGAGCCTCTCGCTCGGCACCGTCGAATCGCGGCTGTTCCGCGCGCGGCAGCGCCTGGCGGCGCTGCTCGTGAAGCAAGGACTATCGGGCGGCACGGATGACGCAACGGCGGGGCCCTGACCGCCCAACGAGGAAGCACGTGAACCGGAAGAACGACGGACACCATCTGGAAGGGGCGCTCGACGAGGCCCTGGCGCTGTGGGCGCAGGACGCGCGCCGCGAGGGCGCGCGCGCCGACCCCGCGACGACCGAGCGCGCGGTCTTCGCGCGCCTCGCCGCCGACCCACAAGGCCACGGCTACCTGACGCAGCGCGCCTCCTTCGGCTACGCCGCTGCGGCGTTGGTGCTGCTAGCCGTGGGCCTGGCCGGGGCCTGGCTCGCGGGCACCGCCCCCAGCGCCCCCGAGAGCTTCGACGTGGCCGCCGAGGTGGCTCCCGATCTCGAACAGGGCAGCCTGGCCGTCCTGCGTCTCGTCGAGCTCGAACAGCTCGCCGTGGGGAGGTGAGCATGGGGTTGAACCTGCCGTTCCTGAGCGTGCGTCTGGTGGCCGCGTTGATGCTGCTGGCCGGGCTCTCCCTGGGCGTCTTCGCCACACGGGCCCTGCGGGCCGGCCGCGAGGAGCCGAGCGCCCCCGTGCTCGACGCCGCCATCGAGGCCAAGGTGGCCCTCTACCAGCAGTACTACGCCCTCGACGCGCGTCAGGCCGACCGCGTACGCCAGTGCCTCAGGGACTTCGATGCCGAGACCGTGGCGCTCTATCGCCGGTTGCGGGCGGAGAACCCGGGCTCCTTCGAGGTGCTGCGCAAGCAGGTGGACGAGCGCATGCAGGAGGTCTTGAAGGAAGCCGGCGTGCGGCGCGACAAGTAGGCCGCCCGAGGTTCCAGCGACGGTCGGCCGGGTTTCCGGGCGGCCGAAGGCTGGCGCCCGCCTGCGGCCACCTATACTCCAGCCCTTCTCCCGTCACGTACCGGCCGTTGCCGGGGAGATCCACCTTGCTCGGGACATCCACGTTGCCCGCGGATTCCAACTAGCATGGCTCGTGCCGTCGGCCTCGACATCGGCGCCCGGACGATCAAGGTGGTCGAGCTCTCGGGCAACCCGAAGGCCTTCAAGGTCCAGCGGGTGGCCGTGCGCGACGTGCCCCAGCCGCCGCTGCTGGTGCCCGAGGGCGCCGAGCCCTTCGACGCCGCGCAGGCCACGGCCGCGGTGGTGCGCGAGCTCTTCGAGACCCTCAAGCTGCCGCACGACAACATCGCCGCGACCTACGACACGGGCACGACGATCTCGCGCGAGATCCTGGTCCCGTTCCTCGAGCCCGAGAAGATCCGCAAGGTGGTGAAGTTCGAGGCCGAGCACCACCTCCACAGCCAGTCGGTGGACGAGGTCGTCGTCAACTGGATCAAGACCGGCGAGACGAAGGAGGGCAGCCGCCTCACGATCTTCGCCACCGGCAAGGAAGAGCTGGTCGGGCGCCTGGCGCTGATGCGCATGGCGGGCGTCGAGCCGGCCACGATCGACATGGACGCCACGGCGGTCTACACCTGCGCCGACGCCCTGGGCCTGTTCACGGAACACCCCAACGCCATCCTGCTCGAGGTGGGCGCGCACACCACGGCCCTGATGCTGGTGGTGGACGGCAAGCCGCGCATGGTGCGCTCGTTCCTGCTCGGCGTGGGCGCGCTGCCGCCCCTGCTCTCCGGGGGCATGGGCCGCGCCGACGCCGGCGGCGATCTGTTCGTCTCCGCCGCGGACGTGGTGGCCCGCGAGAGCGCCGCGCAGACGGCCCAGCTGGCCCCGCGCGATGCACATGACGAGTTCGTCAAGAAGCTCCACCGCGAGGTGATCCGCTCGCTGGCGTCGGTGCGCCAGGACTCCCCTCCCTCGGTGGTCTTCCTGTGCGGCGGCGGCGCGCTGCTGCCCGAGGTGCGCGAGGCGCTCCAAGAGCGTTTCGGCCTGCCGGTGGAGATCCTCGACGTCTTCCAGCGCGTCGAGTGCCCCGACCCGGGCCCGGACGCGGCCTACACGGGCTCGGCCGTGGTGGGCGCCGTGGGCTGCGCGCTGCGCCTCCTGGGGCACAACCCGCTGGGCATCGAGCTGCTGCAGGACGAGTTCGCGCCGAGCAACACGTTCGAGGTGACGCGCACGGCCGCGGCCACCTTCGTGACGCTGCTGTTCCTGATGCTGCTGGGCTTGAACCTGCACGTGGGCCGCCAGCAGGACGCCGCCAAGGCCGTCAACCAGCGCATCTACTACAACGCGGCCCAGATGTTCCAGCTGGCCGAACGCAAGTACATCACCCAGGTGGACCACAAGGACGACGCCACCGCCGAGAAACTGGCGCTCGCCTGGGTGCGCGCCCAGCCCTTCGACCACCTGCGCATCTCCAAGCTGCGCACCCAGCTGATCGCGCGCCACCGGAAGCTGCAGTCCGACCTGGGCATGGCCAAGGAGATCCCCGAGGTCCCCAGCGCCACGCGCGTGATGTTCGAGATCTACAAGGCCCTGAGCGCCGTCCCGCGCGACGAGCTGGGCGAGCACTTCTCGATCGACAAGATGGACATCTCCGAGCGCCGCTGCTCGTTCACCATCGTGGCCAGCGACACGAACGCCTTCGACCAGGTGCGCGCGCTGATCTCCAAGAGCGAGTACCTGCGCTCGCGGGCCAAGAACCCGCAGCAGATGCTGGAGGCCCAGTCGCGCCAGAAGACCAAGGAGGGCCACGAGAGCCAGCCCTTCGACATCAAGTTCAAGGACAAGGAGGACTGATGGCCGACGCCGAGGCCGACGTCCGTCCCAAGAGCGACCCGCTCAAGTGGTACTGCCTCATCTTCGTGGTGATGATCGTGGCCCTGACGGCGCTCTACTTCAAGCGCAACGGCGACCGCAAGGACCTCGAGGCGGCCAACGCCCAGGGCAAGCTCTGGTTCAGCGAGACCCTGGCGCGCAACACGGTGGACGACCGCCCCAACGACATCCCCGGCCTGGCCTTCGAGGTCGAGCAGCTCGTCGAGGCCTACGTCGAGGCCGGCGGCGAGGAAGCCAGCACGATCAGCGGGTCGAAGATGAAGATCTTCGCCACGAAGGCCGGCATGACCGAGTTCCAGCTGGGCCCCGAGCTCACCGACCCCCAAAAGAGCCGCGGCTACACCACCGTCACGCGCAACTACGACTACATGCCCGCCACGCTCGAGAACCTCTTGGCGCTGGCCTTCAACGTGGACAACTCGCGCCGCTACCGCGTGATGGAGCTGAGGTGGCAGCTGCTCTCCAAGGCCGAAGGCAACGCCGCGGCGCCGTTCCACAAGATCGCGCGCCCCTCGCTCAAGGTCGCCCTGCGCAAGGCGATCCCGAAGAACTGACGGGCGCCTGGTCGGGGGTCACGCGGGCGCGCGGCCGCCGACGGGCTCCGGGGGACGGATCAGGGCCAGGTACTCCTGCAGCGGGCGCGGCTGGATAGCGTGGGCCCGGTAGGCCTCGAGCGCGCGCACCATGGCGTTGGCGCCGGCCATGTTGGTGATGCAGGGGATGTTGCTCTGCGCGGCCACGCCGCGGATGCGACCTTCGTCGGTGCGGGGCCCCCGGCCGCTGGGCGTGTTCAAGATCATCACGATCTCGCGGTTCTTGACGATGTCGAGCACGTTGGGACGCGCGCCGTCGGCGATCTTGAACACCTTGCGGCAGCGCACGCCCGAGCGCTCGAGCAGCTTGTGGGTGCCGGCCGTGGAGACGATGTCGTAGCCCAGCGTGTCGAGGCGCCGGGCGATCTCGATGGCCGCGCGCTTGTCGGCGTCCTTCACGGAGATGAAGATCGCGCCCTTGCTGGGCAGCTTCAAGAACGAGCCCAGCTTGGCCTTGGCGAAGGCCACGCCCAGGTCGGGGTCGATGCCCATGACCTCGCCGGTGCTGCGCATCTCGGGACCCAACACCACGTCCACGCCCGCGAAGCGGTTGAAGGGGAAGACGGGCTCCTTGACCGAGAAGTAGGGCGGGATCACCTCGTCGGGCACCTGCAGCTCGTCGAGCGTCGCGCCGGCCTGGATGCGCGCGGCGTGGCGCGCGAGCGGAACGCCCGTGGCCTTGCTCACGAAGGGCACGGTGCGGCTGGCGCGCGGGTTGACCTCGATCAGGTAGACGCGGTCGCCCTTGACCGCGTACTGCACGTTCATCAGCCCACGCACGTC
>JANOFW010000367.1:0-17280 GCA_031413835.1 Planctomycetia bacterium | reverse complement strand
TGTGGGGTATGTGGGGGGCCTCTACCACCGCCCCCGGCGGGGGGGGGGGGGGGGGGGGGCCGGGCGGCGCTGCCGGCGGCGGCGCGGTCGCCCGCGGCAGGCTCGCAGGCGGCAGGCTCGCAGACGGCAGGCTCGCGGGTGGCAGGGCGGGTCGCGCGCGTCGTGAAGGGGGCGTCTCGGTGCGGTCGTCGCGCACGTGCAAGGGACCCAGGTCGGCGTCGTCCGCGGGCGCGGCCTCCGCCCCGGGGGAGTCCCCAGCGTCGGGCGCGTCCGCGTCGCGCGCGCCCTCCTGCGGATCGGCGACCAAGCCCTGGGGCCAACCGCCGGGTCCCCTCTCGCTGGCCGCGTGGGCCGCGGCCTCCTCGGCCACCGCGCCCTTCTCGGCCGCTGCGGCCTCCGCCTCCTCATCCCGGAAGCGGATCGCGCCGACATCGCTGGACCCGCCGAAGGTCATGGGCAGCTCGTTGCCCTGCGCGTCGTAGCGCTTCTCCGGGTACCAGCCCTGGGCGCGGGGCGCCTTGGGGATCGGGCCGGCGTCCTTGAGCGCCTCGGCGGCCTCCTTGAGCGGCGAGCTGGGCGCTCGGAGCGACGGAGCGTTCCTGGGCTTGGGTCCGCCCGCGCCGGCTCCCGCGCCCGTCGCGCGCGCTCCGAGCTGGAAACGCGCGGAGGCCAGCAGCGCACCCGGGACGAGCATGAGCAGCAACAGCACCGTGGCCAGGAATCCGCCGAGCGCTTCATCGAGCAGGCCCCCGAGCGGGCCGCCGATCAGCCCGCCCTGCGCCTGACCGGCCCAGAGCGAGGAGAGGCCGCCCACGGACAGGCCGAGCGTGAGCGCGCCCAGGGTCTTGAGCGCCATCCCGGTGACGTCGAAGCCCCACCAGCCGAGCAGCAGCCAGACCAGCAGCGGCAGGAGCAGCGCCACCCCGCCCCAGCCGAGCAGGCGGCCGGGCAGCCCGAGAGCGCCCAACAGGCCGCTTTGCGGTTCGCCGAAGCCGCGCGCGCCCAGGAGGACCTGCACGCCCAGCAGCAGCACGAGGAGCGCCGGCGCGAGCGCCGGAACCCACTTGCGAAGGGCCGCGTTCATGGCGCTCTGATCGTACAAGTGGCCTCCCCCCATGCCCGGCGGGAGGCTGCGAGGGCCAAGGCCCTGGGCGCGAGGCGCCCACACGAATCGCCCCCCCCAGTTCCTGGTGCCGCCCGCCAGAAGTTCCTTGGGGGGGCGCCGGGACACCCCGGCGGTACAGCAGCTCTCTTGGTACGCCCGGCTGCTAGGCGTCGGCGCGCTGGATGGGGTGCGGAGGGCCGCCGCGGAGGACGCCATGCAGCCTGTCTACACGAGTCTTCCTACATCAGGACGACGCGGTGGCCCGAGCGCCCCCAGCCCAGCGCGCCGCACGTCGGCACAAGGGAACTCCTGACGCGCGCTACTAGTCCCAGCTCTCGTCGACGCAGCGCTCTTCGAGCTCTGCGGCCGTGGGGGGCGCGTCGCTGGGGGGCGGGGCGGCGGCGGCGTCGTGCTGCTCGTCCCATTGCTCGAGGGTGTAGAGCACTTCGCGGGCCTTCGAGCCCACGTGCGGGCCCACGATGCCGCGGTCGCTCATCATGTCCACCAGGCGCGAGGCGCGGGTGTAGCCGATGCCCAGGCGGCGCTGGAGCATGGAGGCCGAGCCCAGGCGCGTGGCGAGGACGGCGCGCACGGCGTCGTTGTAGAGGTCGTCCTCCTCCATCGGGTCGCCGAGCGTGCCCACGCTCTGCTTCAGGATGTCCTCGTAGGCCGGGGCCGGGCACTTGACCTTGAGGAACTCCACCACCGAGCGCGACTCCGCGTCGGTGACGAGCGTGCCCTGCGCGCGCCTCAGGTGCAGCGTGCGCGGGTTCATGTAGAGCATGTCGCCCATGCCCAGGAGCTTGTCGGCGCCGTTGGCGTCGAGGATCACGCGGCTGTCGATCTTGCTGGCCACGCGGAAGGCGATGCGCGTGGGCATGTTGGCCTTGATCAGGCCCGTGATCACGTTGGTCGAGGGGCGTTGCGTGGCGAGGATCACGTGCAGGCCCACCGCGCGGCTCTTCTGGCACAGTCGCGTGATGGCGAGCTCGACCTCCTTGCCGCTCGTGAGCATCAGGTCGGCCAGCTCGTCCACCACGATCACCAGGTAGGGCATGTAGTCGGGCAGCTCCTCCTCGGTGAGGTTGGCCCGCGTGCGGATCTCGGCGCGCTTCTCCTTGCCCAGCGCGTTGTAGCCCGCGATGTTGCGCACGCCGCCGGCAAGCAGCATCGAGTAGCGCTCCTCCATGCGGTCCACTGCCCACTCGAGGATCTTGGCCGCGCGCTGCATGTCGGTCACGACCGGCGTGAGCAGGTGGGGGATGCCCTCGAAGAAGCTCAGCTCGACCTGCTTGGGATCGATCAGGATCAGGCGCACCTCGGCCGGCGTGCGCGTGTAGAGGATCGAGAGCAGGATCGAGTTGATGCACACGCTCTTGCCCGAGCCCGTCGCGCCCGCGATGAGCAGGTGGGGCATCGTGGTCAGGTCCTCGCAGATCAGCCGGCCGGCCGTGTCGCGGCCCAGGTAGACCGGGATGGCCTTGCGGTCCGTCAGGCCCGTGGCGTCGCGCACGATGTCGTGCAGCACCACCGGGTCACGCTGCAGGTTGGGCACCTCGATGCCCACCGTGTTGCGGCCCGGGATGGGCGCCACGATGCGGATGCTGGCGGCCTTGAGGGCGATGGCCAGGTCGTCGGCCAGGGCCGTGACGCGGTTGAGGCGGATGCCCGAGGGGATGGCGATCTCGTAGAAGGTGATCACCGGCCCGCGCAGGCTGGAGACCACCTGCGCCTCGACGTCGAAGGAGGCCAGCGTGTCGCGCAGGATGTTGGCGTTGGCCTCGACCTCCTCGCGCACCGTCTCGGGATCGTGGGGCCTGCCCGGCTCGAGCAGGTCCTGACCGGGGAAGACGTAGTCCTCGGGCAGCGGCGGACGAATGGGCGCGGGGCCCCTGGGCTCCGGCGGCATCGCCGGAGGCTGACCGGCCGCCGTCGCGCGGCGCACGGGCGCCGGCTTGCGCGTGGGAGTCTTCTCCTCGTCCTCCTCGAGCTCCTCCTCCTCCTCCTCGGCGGCAGCCTCCGCCGCGCGCTCGAGCGCATCCGCCTCGTCGTCAGCGACCTGCTCGTCGGGCTCTTCCTCGGCCAGCGCCAGCCCGCCCTCGTCGTCGGCGGCGACCGGCGTCGGATCGCGCCCGGAGCCGAAGAGCGAGCGCAGCCAGGAGGCAGCGGCCGTGAACTTGACGTCGGCCACGAAGCGCAGGACGAAGAGCCAGGCCACCAGCACCACCAGGCCCGCCGAGCGCCCCAGGGCGTGGTGCACCGAGGCGCCGAAGGCCACGCCGAAGTAGCCGCCGGGACCGCTGCGCTTCAAGCCCGGCAGGCTCAGCTCGCGGAAGAGCAGGGCCCCCAGCACCGCGGTGAGCCCGACCAGCACCGGCAGCAGCAACGCGCGCCAGCCGATGAGCCGCGGACGGCGGCCGCGCAGGCACTCGACGCCCCACTGCACGAAGAAGAGGCAGGGCAGCCAGGCGCCCAGGCCCACGGCCCGCGTGGCGGCGTCGGCCGCCCGCCGGCCCGCCTCGCCGACGGCGTTGGTCAGCACGCCCGTGGCCCCGGCGGGGGCCAGGGTGCCGATGGCCGTGGCCAGCAGCACGCCGGTCAAGCACAGGCCCACCCCGGCCAGCTCGAGCCCGACGGGCTCGGGGGCGGCCATCTCGTCGGCGACTTCCTCGGTCAGGCTTCGGGCACGGAGAGGCGTGGCGCGCGTCATGCGCAACGTTAGGTCGGTTGCCGAGCGCACGGAGTGATGCGAACGGCGCACGAACAACTCACGATTGCCCGCGCCGCGTCCGCACGCCGGGCTACTTCCCTCCGGACCTGCGTGCTTCCGCTTCCTCTTCCTCGCGCTTCGCCGCCCGCCGCGCGCGCTCCTCCTCCCAGCCGCGCTCGATCTCGGAGGCGGACCAGGCTTCGTCGCGATCGACGTGGCAGATGTTGCAGGAGGTGGGCGGGGAGGAGGGGCCCGCGCCGCCCTTGGGGACCGAGAGGATGTGGTTGTGGATGCGCTCGCTCATCATCTGCTGGCCGTTGGTGAAGATCATGTGCCGCGGCATGTGGCACTCGACGCAGCGGTTGCCCGGGGAGTCGCCCCGGTGGCGGCTGTGGAGCGTCTGCGCGGCGGGCTCGGTCAGGTCCACGTGGCAGCTGATGCACAGGGAGTTGTCGTACACGGAGGCCTTGAGCGAGCCGAAGTGCTCGCTGCCGTGCGGGTCGTGGCAGTCGAAGCAGTGGATGTCGGCATGCCACATCTTCGAGTCGCGGTAGACGTGGCCGATCGAGCAGGGGCTCTTCTTGCTGCCGTCGGGATAGTGCTGGACGTGATGGCGGTCCTCGTGGGCGCGCAGCGGCGCGTAGAGCGCGTCGCGGCCGTAGCCCAGGGGCCCGGGCACATACGTGACCGTGCTCTCGGTGAAGAAGTTGTGGCAGGAGTCGCACTGCTGGGTCAGGCGCTGCTTGGTGTCGCTGCCCTTGGTGGAGGGGAAGATCGACGGCGGCTTGGCCCCGCTCTTGCGCAGCGCGCGGTAGCGCTCGCTGCCGACGTTGTCCACCGCGCGGATGTGCAGGGCGCCCGGCCCGTGGCAGACCTCGCAGCCCACCGCGCCCTCGGACCAGCCCTCCTCCTTGGGCGGCAGGCCGTAGAGCGGCGTGCCGGTGGTGTGCAGCAGCCTGGGCCGCCCCTCGCCGCCCTCGGTGCTGCGCTTGATGCCCGTGACGTGGCAGTGGGCGCACGACTCTACGTAGGGACGGAAGCCGTCGTAGAGCCACTTCTTCTCGGTGTCGTTCCAGTAGAAGGGCAGCACGAGGTTCTTGCCGTCCCAGGCCGGGTCGCCAGGCGCACTCCAGCGCACGATGTAGGGCTGGTGGCGCCGGTTGCCGAAGGCGTAGAGGATCTCCTGCGTCGTGCCTGTGCCCACGGGGGGCAGCTCGTACCGCCCGCTGCCGTAGGTGTCGCGGCCCCGGCCGCGGGGCCAGCCCTCGGCCACGGTGCGCTCGCGCAGGCGCATGAAGTAGCGCGTGGCGCCCGCGGCGTCCTTCTCGGTGAAGACCTCGGCGATGAAGGGCGAGGGGATCTCGCGGCGCGTGATCTGGTCGAAGGCCGGAGCGTCGAGCGTCTGCGGCGTGAAGTTGCCGATGATCGTGCCTTCGACGGCCTGGTAGAAGGTCCGGCTGTGGAACGACTTGCGCCAGCGTGCGTACTCGTCGGCGTGACAGGGCGCGCAGGCACGGCTGCCCACGTACTCGCCCCAGGGCTCGCCGGGGTTGTTCACCAGCGCCTCGGGGATGCGGTCCTTCTGCTGCACGTAGAAGGTGCGCCACTTGGCCCAGGCCGTGGCGCCGGTGTCGCTGGGAGGAAGGGCGGGGGGCGCCGGCGCCTCCTCGCTGCCGCAGCCCACCAGCGTCGGCAGGGCGGCCAGCGTCAGCAGCAGCGCGGCGGCGGCCAGGCGCAGGGCGAGGAGCGGGGGAGGGTGCACCTGCCCAGTCTACGCCTCGCCCCGGAGGGCATTCCCTCCGAGCGGCGGCGCGCCCGCTCGCCGGTCAGCGCTTGCTGCGGTGCGAGGGGGGTTTCGCGGCCGAGGCCAGCAGCTTCGAGGCCGCCGCCAGGATCTCGGCCGGCTCGGACATCCGGCCCAGCCCCTCCTCGGCCTCGGCCAGGTAGCCGGAGGCCGGGCCCACGAAGTGGACGCCGTCGCCCTCGAGCGTGCGCACGTTGGCCTTCACGCGCGGATTCGTCCACATGCGCGTGTTCATCGCCGGGGCCAGGAGCAGCGGGCAGGCCGCCCCCAGGACCGTGGCGGAGACGATCTCGTCGGCCAGGCCGTGGGCGAAGCGCGCCAGCAGGTTGGCCGTGCAGGGCGCCACGATCAGGAGCGCCGCGTCGCGCGTGGCGGCCAGATGCTCGGCGGGCCCGCTGCCCTCGAACCAGCCCCTGTCGGTGAACACCGGTCGGTGGCTGAGGGCTGCGAAGGAGAGCGGACGCACGAAGCGCTCCGCCGCGCGCGTCAGCGCCACGCCCACGACATGGCCGGCCTGCACCAGCTTGGAGACGAGGTCGCAGGCCTTGTAGGCCGCGATGCTGCCTCCGACGCAGACCAGGATCTTGGCCATGGCTGGGGGCCTCGAGCGCGCGCTCGCCTAGGCTTCCGTCTCCTCTTCGGCGACGAGCTGGATCTTGCCGGCGCGCACCTCTTCGATGGCGATGTCGATGGGGTTCTCGGAGCGTACGTCCACCAGGCGCGGGGCGCCCGCGACGAGCTCGCGGATGCGCTTCTGCAGGAGGGCCGTGAGCTTGAAGCGGCCGCCGACGCGGGCCTCGAGCTCGTCCAGGATGCGGATCTTCTCTTCCATGGGGTCCTCCCTCCCGCGCCTCAGGGCCCGGGAGCCAGATCGTTCACGCCCACCGACGCGGCGATGTGCCGCGCGGCAAGCTCCAAGTCGTCGTTCACCACCACGAGGTGGAAGCTCTTCGCCTGGGCCAGCTCCTGGCCCACGACGGCGAGCCGCCGCTCGATCGCGTCCGCTCCGTCCAGCCCGCGCGTGGCGAGCCGCTTGCGCAGCTCCTCCAGGCTGGGGGCCTGTACGAACACCATCTGGGCCTCGGGCACCAACGCGCGCACGCTCGCCGCGCCCTGCACGTCGAGGACCAGCACGCAGTGGCGTCCGGAGGCCAGCACCGCCTCGGGAGACTCCCGGGGCGTGCCGTAGAGCCTCCCATAGACCTCGGCGTGTTCCAGGAATGCACCCCCAGCCAGGCCCTCGCGGAAGGCGGATTCGGTCAGGAAGCGGTAGTGGACGCCGTCCACCTCGCCGGGGCGGGCCTTGCGCGTGGTGGCCGTGATGGCGCGGCCGAAGCGCGGGTCGGCGAGCAGCCGGTCGGCGATCGAGCTCTTCCCCGCGCCGCTGGGGCCCGAGATCACCAGCAGGCGTCCGCGCAGGGAGGCGGCGCGCGCCGCGGGCCGGCGCGAGGGGGAGGGCGCGGTCACGCGCTACTCCAGGTTCTGCACCTGCTCACGCAGGCGCTCCACGTCGGCCTTGAGCGCGATCACGGTGCGCGTGAGCGCGAGGTCGTTGGCCTTGCTGCCGACGGTGTTGGCCTCGCGCGAGAGCTCCTGCGCGAGGAAGTCGAGGGGCCGGCCCACGCTGCCGCCCCGGGCCAGGATCTCGCGCGCGTGCTCCACGTGCGCGGAGAGGCGCGTGAGCTCCTCGCGCACGTCGCTGCGTTCGGCCATGGCGGCCACCTCGCGCGCCAGCGCCGCCGGGTCGAGCGCCACGCCCGTGCCCTTCAAGAGCTCGTCGAGGCGCGAGCGCAGGCGCTGCTGCCAGGCCTTGGGCACCTCGGCGGCGCGCGTCGCCAGCTCGCGGACCGCGCTCGCCACCGAGGCGAGCAGCGTGACCAGCTCGCGGCTCAGAGCCTGGCCTTCGCGCGTGCGCGCGGTCTCGAGCGCGGCCAGCGCGCCGTCCACGGCCTCGAGCGCGGCGGCGCTCACGCCGGCTCCCTCGGGCTCCGTGCGCGCGGCCGAGGCGAGCACCCCGGGCACGTGGAGCACGTCGGCGGCGGTGACGGCGGGGAGCCCCGCGGCGCGCGCCAGCCCCTGCAGCTCGGCGGCGGCCGCGGCGAAGGCGGTCGCGTCGAGCGCGGGCGCGCCGCGCGCGTCGCGGTTGGGCGTGAAGCGCAGCGTCAAGGTGACGTGGCCGCGGGTCAGCCGCGCCCGCACGCGTTCCTCCACCTCCAGGGCGAGGTCGGGCAGCGGGCCCTGCGCGCGCCAGGTGGTCTTGAGGAAGCGGTGGTTCACCGAGCGCGCTTCGGCCTCGAAGCGCCCCAGCGCGTGCTCGTGCACGAATGCGCCGCTGCCGGTCATGGAGCGCACGGGCTCCGACACGCGCTCAGCCAACGTGGCCTAGTCGCCCATCGCCGGCTTCTCGGGCGCGGGCCCGGGGGCCGGTGCGGGAGCAGGGGCCGGCCCCACGGGCGGCTCCGCAGGCGGTTCGGCGGGAGGCGCGGCAGGCGGCTCGCTGCCTCCCGGAGGAGCACTGCCTCCCGGAGGAACAACGCCTCCCGGAGGAACAACGCCGCCCGGGGGCACGCCTTCTGCCGGCGGCGAGCCCGGAGGCGTCCCCTCGACGGGCGGCACGCCCGGAGGCGCGCCCGCGTCGCGGACGACAGCGGGAGTCTGGACGGTCTGCGTGAGGTCGGTGGGCCCGCCGCTCTTCGACTCCAGACCCGCGTAGAGCAGCGCCAGACCGAGGAAGCCGAAACCGAGGTAGGCGGTGAAGCGGTTGACCGCGCCGGCCTTGACGCCGAAGGTCTCCGCCCCCGCGCCCCCGAAGGCTCCCGCGATGCCGCCGCCCTTGCCCTCCTGCATCAGCACCACCAGGATCAGCAGCAGGCCCGAGAGGATGAAGAGCGTCATGACCAGCCCCTGGATCACGTCGATCAGGGCACCGAGCTGCAGCAGCGTCAGGGCGTTCACGGTGGAGGTCCTCCGGGCGATGCGCGGCGGGCGCGCGCCAGCGCGGCGAAGGCGAGCGGGTCGAGGGAGGCCCCTCCGACCAGCACGCCGTCCACGTCGGGCACGGCCAGCAAGCCAACCATAGTGTCGGGCTTGACGCTGCCCCCGTAGAGGATTCGCACCCCGGCGGCCCGGCGGGGGTGCACGGCCTCCACCTGGTGGCGGATCCAGGCGTGGGCGTCGCGGACCTCTGTCGGCGTGGCTACCACCCCCGTGCCGATGGCCCAGACCGGCTCGTAGGCGATCAGCAGGGGGGCGTCCTGGCTGGGCAGCGCGCTCAGGCCGTCGCGCACCTGGGTGCTGAGTACCTGGCGCGTGAGCAGCGAGCGGCGCTGGGTCAGGGTCTCGCCGACGCACAGGATCGGGCTCAGACCGGCCTCCAGGGCCCGCTTGAGGCACTCGCCGACCAGCTGGTCGGTTTCGCCCTGGAGCGAACGCCTCTCGCTGTGCCCGCAAAGCACGTAGGTGCAGCCCGCCTCCGCAAGCATGGCCGCCGAGACCCCGCCGGTGTAGGCGCCCAGGGGCTCGGCATGGCAGGCCTGGGCGCCCAGCAGCACGGGGGAGCCCGCCAGGAGGGCGCCCACCTCCAGCAGCCACGGGTAGGGGGGGAAGAGGGCCACCTCGGAGGTGCTCGTGCGTGCCGCCTCGACGGCGGCCTTGGCCCAGCGGCGGGCGTCGGCCCGCAGGCCGTTCATCTTCCAGTTGCCGGCGATCAACAGCCTGCGTTCGCTCACCACCGGCGCTCCGTCACGGGCAGGAAAGGGACCGACCCCGATCCTAGCGCAGGGAGGGCGTTCTCGGCTGCCAGCGCGGCGAACCGATACACTTCCTCGGATGCTCATCGTCCTGGCCAGCGACTGCAGCCCCGGGGATCGCCAGCGCGTCGTGGCGGCGATCGAGGAGGCAGGCTGCACCTGGACCCCCCTCCAGGCCGGGGCACGCACCCTCCTGGCTGTGAGCGGCGACGTCGAGCGCCTGCGGGAGGTCCCCCTGAGGCGCTGGCCCGGGGTCAAGAAGGTGATCGCCCTCACCGACCCCTACATGCTCGCCAGCCGGGAGCACCAGGCCGAGCCCACGGTGGTGACGGTGGGGGGGGTCAAGATCGGCGGCGGGGGCTTCGTCGTGGCCGGCGGCCCCTGCGCCGTCGAAGACGGCCCCACGCTGCAGGCCATCGGCGAGGCCGTCAAGGCGGCGGGCGCCGACCTGCTCCGGGGTGGCGCCTACAAGCCGCGCACCTCGCCCTATGCCTTCCGAGGGCTGGGGGTCGAGGGGTTGAAGCTCCTGCGGCAGGTGAGCCAGGAGACGGGGCTGCCCACCGTGAGCGAGGTCACCGACCCGCGCCACGTCGAGGCCTGCGTGGGGCTGGTGGACATGCTCCAGATCGGGACCCGTAACATGAGCAACTTCGACCTGCTGGTCGAGGTCGGCAAGTCCGGTCACCCGGTGCTCCTGAAGCGCGGCCCGGCCGCCACGATCTCGGGGTGGCTGCTGGCCGCGGGGGACGTCCTGGCCCCGGGCAACCCCAACGTGGTGCTCTGCGAACGGGGGGTGCGCGGCTTCGACCCCAGCACCCGCAACCTGCTCGACCTGTCGGCGGTTCCCGTGGTTCGCGCCCGCACGCACCTGCCCATCTTGGTGGACCCCAGCCACGCGACGGGCCAGGCCGGCTACGTGCCCTCGATGGCCCGGGCCGCCTGCGCCGCCGGGGCCGACGGGGTGATGATCGAGGTCCACACCCACCCGGCCACGGCCCTCTGCGACGCCGAGCAGGCCCTGCTGCCCGAGGCCTTCACCGACCTGGTCGAAGACCTCCGTCTCTTGGCCCAAGTGACCCGCTCTGCCAGGCCCGTCCGCTAGGCCTCTCACATAGAGGACTAGTTCAGTCCTGATTCGTCCGTGATGGGGACGTGCCGCCCCTGCCTGGCGTGCGCAACGACGCGCGCGCTCGGGCGCGCAACAGAGATTCGGCGGGGTTCCTCCCCGCCGAATCTCGCGCCGTGATTCTCGTTGGTCGGTGGGGTTGTGCGTCCCTATCCTCTCGCGCGACAGACGATGCGCGCGCGGCGCAGCGTTCCCGGTCGTGGACTGCTCAGTGTGAGCCTCTCTCCCCCGTGACCTCTTCTCCTTCCCATCCCCACGCGGACGGGGCGGACCCCATCGGGTCTGCGGGCGGGCCCGTGGGTGCGGGGCTCGATCCGCTCTTCAACGCGGCCGAGCCCGAGGATCAGGTCTCGCGCGGCGGCGCGCTGCTCTGGCAGTACTTCTTCTTCCCGGTGCTCATGGTGGCCGGGGCCGTCGGCGTCTTCGTGCTCTTCGGCGCCTGGGGCGACGACGCCCCCAGCGAGCGCGAGCTGCTCGAGGCGGTGATCACCGGCTCGGAGAACGGCCAGAAGCAGGCGGCGCAACAGCTCGCGATCGCCATCGCCCAGGCGCGCTCGAAGGCCGACCGTCAGGTGGCCGCCGGCGAGCCCGTCGATCCGCCCTTCTACGTCGATCCCGCCTTCGGTCCGCGGCTGCGCCACGCCTTCACGCTGGCCCAGAGCGAGCAGAAGAGCGAGGAGCGCCAGCGCTGGCTCGCGCAGGCCCTGGGCCGCACGGCCGATGTGCTCTCGGTGCCGTTGCTCGAGGCCACGCTCTACGCTCCCAAGGAGACCCAGCCGCAGCCTTCCGGCGAGCTGCGCCGCGCCGCGGCCCTGGGGCTCCTGTTCATGGAGTCGCGCGCGGCCGAGCCCGTGCTCGTGCGCGCGCTGGCCGACCCCGACGACGGCGAGATCCGCGCCATCGCCGCCAACGCGCTGGCGCTCTTCGGGGCCCAGGACGGCGGCGCGGCCGACGGCGCCGGGACCCGCGCGGCCCTCCTGCGCGCCCTCGCTGACGCGCACAGCGGGGTGGCTCTCAACGCCGCCGTGGCGCTGGCGCTGCGCGGCGACGCCGCCGGGCTCGATCTGCTGGGCCGCGCGCTCTCGCGCGCAGGCCTCGTGGCGCTGGGCGTGCGCGACCTCGACCACCAGCGCAACGCACTCTTGAACGCCGTGCGCGGCGTGGTCAGGCTCTCACATTCGCCCGAGGCCGAGGGCGGGCTGGCGGGGCGCATCGACGGCATGAAGCCCGCGGTCGAGGCGCTCGCCAAGGACGACGGGGACGAGAACGTGCGCGCCATCGCCCGCCAGGGGCTGGAGCGCTGGAGGAAGAACGGATGAGCCCGCAGCCGCAGGAGAAGCCGGCCCAGCAGTGGCCGAGCCCGTGGCCCTACGACTTCCCGGTCGCCGGCAAGGCCGTCACCAGCGCCGACAAGGTCGCGCGGCTCTCGGGTCGCGAGGGGGGGCCGGAACTGACCGTCACGCGCCGCGGCCTGTTCCTGAGCGCCATCGCCGGCTGGGGTGCGTTCATCGGCGTCGCGCACATCGGGCTCCTGGGCACGGTGCGCTTCCTGTTCCCCAACGTCTCCTTCGAGCCGGCCCAGATCTTCCGCACCAAGGCCAAGGCCGAGTTCGGCGAGAACCAGGTGGACGAGACCTGGAAGGAGAGCAACCAGGTCTGGATGGTGAACACCGCCGGCCGGCTGATCGCTATCTCCACCGTCTGCACGCACCTGGGCTGCACGCCCAACTGGCAGGCGGGCGAGAACAAGTTCAAGTGCCCGTGCCACGGCTCGGGCTACTACATGAACGGCGTCAACTTCGAGGGCCCCACGCCGCGTCCGCTCGAGCGCTTCCGGCTCTACGTGGACCCGGTGGACGGCAAGGTCGTGGTGGACAAGACCGTGAAGTGCCAGGTCGAGCTGGGCACCTGCGAAGGCGACCAGTTCTCGCTGTTGGCCTAGGCGCGCGGAGACGACATGCTCAGCTTCATCCGCAACTCGCAGTTCTGGAAGAGCATCTTCCGGCACGGCCCGCCCACCACGGCGCGCAACCGCGCCCTGGTGATGCTGGCCAACGTGTTCCTGCACCTGCACCCGGTGCGCGCGCGCTCCTCGGGCATCCGCCTGTCCTTCACCTGGTGCATGGGCGGCGTGACGTTCTTCCTGTTCCTGGTCGAGACCGTCACCGGCATCCTCTTGATGTTCTACTACCGGCCGGTGGCCGCCAGCGCCTACGCCGACATCATGGCGCTGCGCGAGGACGTGCCGCTGGGCATCATGCGCGAGATCCATCGCTGGGGCGCCCACCTGATGGTGATCACGGTGTGGCTGCACATGTTCCGCGTCTTCATGAGCGGCTCCTACAAGCCGCCGCGGGAGTTCAACTGGGCCATCGGCGTGGTGCTGCTGTTCCTCACGCTGTTCCTGTCCTTCACCGGCTACCTGCTCCCCTGGGACCAGCTGGCGGTGTGGGCCGTGACGGTGGGAACGAACATGGCCCGCGCGCACCCCGGCATCGGGCATGAGGGCCCGCTGGCCAACATCCTGAAGTGGGACGACATCCAGTTCGTCACCTCGGGCAACGACATCCGCTACGCGCTGCTCGGCGGCCGCTTCGTCGGCGAGGGCACGCTGATGCGCTTCTACGTGCTGCACTGCATCATGGTGCCCGTCATCGCGATGGTCCTGATGGCGGTGCATTTCTGGCGCGTCCGCAAGGATGGCGGCATCTCCGGGCCCCTCTAGGCAGGAGCCCTAGGAGACACCATGGAATCCCTCTTCCGCCTGATCGACGGGGTCTGCAACTTCCTGACGCAGCCCCACTGGCTGTTCGGTCTCAGCATCGTGCTGCTGATCGTGCTGCTCAAGACCGCCCGCGTCTGGACCCAGCCCAAGGTGGCCGGCCTGCTGGGCCTGTTCCTCGTGGCGCTGGGCATCTACGCCTGGCGCGACTGGCCGGGCGTGAGCCACCAGCAGTTCCGCGAGAGCCTGGGCAAGCCCGACAACATCCCGATCGTGATCATCCTGGGCTCGTTGGCCTTCTTCACCTGGCTCTCGCTGCGCAAGGCCGTGATGAACGACGAGCGCATCGCCACGGGCCTGCCGCCGCTCGAGGCCGGCGAGAAGAGCCGCAAGGTGCTGGTGTGGCCCGACCTGGTCTACACCGAGCTGATCGCCATGGTGGTGGTCTCGGTGATCCTGATCGTCTGGTCGATCGTGCTCAAGGCGCCGATCGAGGAGCCGGCCAACACCTCGCGCACGCCCAACCCGTCGAAGGCCCCCTGGTACTTCCTCGGCCTGCAGGAGCTGCTCGTCTACTTCGACCCGTGGCTGGCCGGCGTGCTGCTGCCGGGCCTGATCATCATCGGGTTGATCATCATCCCCTACGTGGACCGCAACCCGAAGGGCAACGGCTACTTCACGCTGGCCGAACGCAAGGGCGCGATCTTCGTGTTCATGTTCGGCTTCTTCGTCCTGTGGGTGCTGGGCGTGTTCATCGGCACCTTCCTGCGCGGCCCGGGCTGGAACTTCTTCGGCATCTTCGAGCCCTGGGACGTGGGCAAGGTGGAGCCGCTCAAGAACATCAACGTGAGTGAGATCGTCTGGGTGAAGATGCTAGGCGAGCCGCTGCCCTCGTGGTGGCTGCCGCGCGAGATCTTCGGGATCCTGCTCGTGGTGGGCTACTTCACCATCGTGCCGGCGATCTTCGCGCGCACGATCGGTAAACGTCTGTTCCGCGAGCTGGGCGCGATCCGCTTCGGCATCGTGGTCAACGTCGGGCTGATCATGCTCGGCGTGCCCTTGAAGATGCTGGCGCGCTGGCTGTTCAACCTGAAGTACGTCGTCAACCTGCCCGAGATCCTCACGAACATCTGAGGCTTCCGGCCCCCGCGGCCCCCTCTTTCCTTCCTGGCCTTCCTTCCTGGTTTCCCCTTCCCCCGGAGCATCCGATGGCTGCGCAGAACCGCGACCAGGAACGGCTCTACGTCCCCGGCAAGCTCTCGTATCACTTCGCGATCTGGAGCACGCTGCTGCTGCTGGTCATGGTCTGGATGCTCGTGCAGGACCACTACCGCCCTTGGAAGGACTACCAGCGCTCCTACCGCGAGCGCGAGATCGAGCTCAACGTCCAGAAGCGCAAGAACGTCGAGTCGCTCCTGGGCGGCGCGGCCAGCCTCGAGGCGCTGCTCGCCGAGGAGGCCGCGGCGCAGAAGGCCCTGGCCGGGCTCGCGGCCCAGCACGAGGAGCTGCCGAAGCTCGAGGCCGAGCTGGTCGAGCTGGGGCACAAGAAGAAGGTCGCCGAGGACCACGAGAAGGACATCAAGGGCGTGCACGCGCCCGCGCGCTACCAGTACGAGCTGGCCCTCGCCCACGAGCACGAGGGCAAGGGGTCCCTGGCCGCCAGCGAGGCCGCTCGCGAGACGCTCAACAAGCTCTCGACCCAGTGGCTCAACGCCGTGGACGCCTACAAGACCGCCCAGGCGAACTACGACGCCGTGGACCGCAAGATCCAGGCCATCCGCGGGCCGGCGCTGGCCGCCGTCAAGGCCTCGGAGAAGAAGTTGCTGGCCTACCGCGGCCGCCAGGCCGCCGTGCTGGGCCTCGAGCAGAAGTACGTCAACAACCAGTGGCGCAACGCGCCGGTGATCGACTTCATCGCCCGCTCGCTCGAGGTGCGGCAGGTGGTGCTCAAGAACATCCACGACAACTGGAACTTCGCCACCAGCGCGAAGGTGGACCGCTGCATCACCTGCCACGTGGGCATCGATCAGCCCGACATGAGCGACGAGCGCATCGGCCAGATCTTCGCCAGCGAGATCGCCAAGGCCTACGGCGTGACGGATCCCTACCCGACGCCGGGCTCGGAGGAGGCCGCCGCCTCGTCGGCTCCGCCCGCGGCGGCGGCGCTGGCCGAGTTCGACCTGGTCGTCGAGAAGTTCAAGCAGCAGCACGGCTTCGAGGGCTGGATGCAGCCGCACCCGGGGCTCGACCTGATCTCCGGCCCCAGCAGCCCGCACAAGGTCGAGACGGTGGGCTGCAGCGTGTGCCACCACGGCGTGGGCTGGAGCACCGACTTCTCGCGAGCCGCCCACGCCGCGTCCAGCCCCGAGCAGCTCGAGCGCTGGAAGGCGGACCGCGACTGGAAGAAGCCCGAGTTCGTGGACTTCCCCATGCTGGCCCGCGAGTACGTGCAGGGCATGTGCTTCAAGTGCCACAAGCAGGGCTTCGGCTGGCCCACGCCCTACGTCGAGTCGCTGACGCACGGCTGGGTGAAGCAGACGCACGAGGTCGCCGGCCGCGGCGCCGTCGAGCTTGCGCCCTTCGACAGCTTCGCCAAGCTCCAGCTGCCTCCCGCGCCCGGCGCCGTCGAGGGCTCGCGCAGCGAGGTGCTGCGCGTCCGCCGGCTGGCCGAGATGTTCCGGCTGCGCGACAGCGACTTCGACGCGGAAGACCCCGAGCCTGAGGTCAACGACACGAACCAGTACGCAGGGCTCCTGACCAAGCCCCAGGGCTACGACTGGGAGGCCACGGCCTTCGACAAGGGCGAGGAGAGCGTCGTCCGCTACGGCTGCCAGGGCTGCCACAAGATCAAGGACTTCGGCGACCAGGTGAGCTTCGACGGGCCGCCGCGGGTGGGCCCCAACCTCGGCTACCTGGCCGACAAGGTCACGCTGGGCTGGCTCGAGCGCTGGATCAAGCACCCCGACGCCTACCGCATCGACACGCGCATGCCGTCCTTCTTCTGGTTCGTGCCCAAGAACGGCGACTGGAAGCCCATCGGCGCCGACGGCCAGCCGCTCGCCGAGGGCAAGCTCGCGCCCGTGCCGGTGATGGACTCGCACCTCTTCGACCGCGATGCGCACGTGCGTGGGCTGGGCCAGCTCAGCACCCCTGACGACAGCGTGCGCATGAACATCCAGGTGGCCTGCATGGCCGCCTACCTGATGAGCCAGCAGGACAAGGAGCGTCCCGGCAGGTTGCGCAGTCGCGCCAACCCCGACGACCCCGAGTTCAACGCGCTCTACGCTGAGGACCCGCTCCCGGGCGACTGGGAGAAGGGCCGCGAGACCGTCGAGGCCTACGGCTGCGTGGCCTGCCACGTGGTGCCCGAGGTCAAGGACGCCGCGGGCGAATGGGTGGCGGACGCCGGGGCACGCTTCCAGGGTGAGCCGGCCTTTGGTCCGCGCATCACCACGCTGGGCAGCAAGCTCAAGGACGCGCGCTGGTTGAACGCTTGGCTGGCGCGTCCGAAGCACTACACCGCGGACACCCGCATGGGCAACATGCGTTGGAAGGACCAGACGGCCAGCGACGGTACGGTCCTGCGTACGGCCGACCAGGTGCGCGCCGACGTGGTGACCTACCTGCTGCGCTACAAGGACGAGCGCTTCGAGGCCCTGGCCGGCGCGGGCTGGGACGAGTCCTGGCAGGCCAAGTTCAAGGACATGTACGAGGAGTACTTCGGGCGCGAGGCGGGCAACCTGCGCCGGCCCAGCGACGTGGACGGGGAGCTCAAGGGGCTCGGCGCCGCCGCGCGCGCGATGGTGGGCGAGAAGCTCATGGCCCGCAACGGCTGCTTCGGCTGCCACGAGGTCAAGGGCCACGAGGCCGACCAGCCCATCGGCACCGAGCTGACCAAGGAGGGCATCAAGGACCTCCACCAGCTCGACTTCGGCAAGGTGCACGTGGTGCCGCACACGCGCCCGGCGTTCTTCCGCACCAAGATCACCCACCCGCGCGTCTGGGACCACGGGCGCGTGCGACGCTGGACCGACCAGCTCAAGATGCCGCGCTTCAACTTCCGC
>JANOFW010000366.1:0-4865 GCA_031413835.1 Planctomycetia bacterium | reverse complement strand
TGCGCGTGGACCTGGCCGCGGCCGGCCCGGATCGGGTGCGCATCGAGGCCGAGGCGGTGGCCCTAGAGCGCACCGGCGTCGAGATGGAGGCGCTGGTGGCCGTGGCGGCGGCGGCGCTGGCGCTCTACGACATGGTCAAGGCCGTGGACCGCACGGCCGAGATCGAGAACGTGCGCCTGCTGCTCAAGGAGGGCGGGCGGTCGGGCCGCTGGGTGCGGCCCGCGGCCCCGGGACGCGGCGTCAAGACGAGTCGGAGGTGAGCGTGTCGCTCTCGGTCGCGGTGGTCGGCGCCACGGGAGTCGTGGGTCAGGAGTTCCTGCGGGTGCTCGAGCAGCGCAGGTTCCCCGTCAAGCACCTGCGGCTGATGGCTTCGGCGCGCTCCGCCGGCAAGCGCGTCTCCTGGATGGGCGCTGAGCATCCCGTCGAGGACCTGGCCACGGCCGACTTCCGGGGCGTGGACCTGGCGCTCTTCTCGGCCGGCTCCGGCCCGTCCAGGACCGAGGCGCCACGCGCGGCCAAGCAGGGCGCGCTGGTGGTGGACAACTCCTCGGCCTGGCGCATGGATCCGGAGGTCCCCCTGATCGTGCCGCAGGTCAACGGCGCCGCGGCCCTGGGCCACCACGGCATCATCGCCAACCCCAACTGCAGCACGATCATCCTGCTGATGGCCCTGGCTCCGCTCGAACGCCGGGTGCGCATCCGACGCCTCGTGGTGAGCACCTACCAGGCCGTCTCGGGCTCCGGCCAGGCGGGCCTCGACGAGCTCGACCGCCAGATCGCCGAGGAGGCCGCAGGCCGGCCGCCGACGACGAAGACCTACCCCTATCCGATCCACCGCAACGCCATCCCCTTCGTGCAGGCCTTCGCCGAGGGCGGCCTCACGACCGAGGAGTGGAAGCTGGTCAGGGAGTCGCGGCGCATCCTCGACCGTCCCGACCTGCGCGTCACGGCCACCTGCGTGCGCATCCCCGTGCGACGCGCCCACAGCGAGGCGGTCAACGTGGAGTTCGAGCGCCCCGTAAGCGCGGGCGAGGCGCGCGCCTGGCTCGCGGCGGCGCCGGGCGTGCGCGTGGTGGACGAGCCCGACCGGCTCCTGTTCCCGACCCCCCGCGAGGCCGAGGATAAGGACGACGTGCTCGTGGGGCGCATCCGCAAGGACCCCTCGCACGAGTGCGGGCTCGACTTCTGGTGCACGGGCGATCAGATCCGCAAGGGGGCGGCCCTCAACGCCGTGGAGATCGCCGAGCACGTCTTCGGCGTGGGGGCCGCGGCGTCCGCAGCGCGCTGAGCGTGGGGCGAGGGAATGGGGGGGCTCGGGGGGCGGCGAGCCTTCCAACGCCGCAACAAGCGAGGGTTGCGCGTCTGCGTTGCTTGACCCCCCTTCGGATGCTCCCTACTCTTGCCCCTCCGACCGCGGCTCGTAGGGCCGCCCTGGCGTCGGGATCCCTCGAGGCAGGAGCGCCATGGACCATCGCGAGCTCAAGCGGCTCGTCCAGCTGATGAACGAGAACGGGCTGGTCGAGCTGGAGATCGAGCAGGAGGGGTCGCGCATCAGCCTGCGCAAGGCCGGTGCCTACGCCTCGCAGCAGGTCTACCTGCCGGCGGGCTCGGCGGCCCAGGCGGCCACCGCCCCGGCGACGGTGCCCGCCAGCCTGACCCCCAGCATCACGGTGGAGGAGGGCGCGGCGCCCCCGGGCACGCGCGACATCCTCTCGCCCATGGTGGGCACGTTCTACCGTCGGGCCAGCCCCGACGTGGCGCCCTACATCCAGATCGGCGACCGGGTGGCCCGCGACACGGTGGTCTGCATCGTCGAGGCCATGAAACTCAACAACGAGATCAAGGCCGAGTTCGAGGGCGAGCTGCTCGAGATCCTGGTCGAGGACGGCCGCCCGGTGGAGTTCGACCAGCCGCTCTTCCGCATCAAGGTCGGCTAGAGGAGCGCGGTGTTCAAGCGCGTCCTCATCGCCAACCGCGGCGAGATCGCCCTGCGGGTCATCCGCGCCTGCCGTGAGCTGGGCGTGGAGACCGTGGCTGTCTACTCGAAGGCCGACGCCGGCAGCTGGTACCTCGATCTCGCCGACGAGTCGGTCTGCATCGGCCCGGCCGCGAGCTCGCAGAGCTATCTCTCGATCCCGAGCCTGATCTCGGCCGCCGAGATCGCCAACGTGGACGCGGTGCATCCCGGATACGGCTTCCTCTCGGAGAACGCGCACTTCGCCGAGGTCTGCCGGGCCAACAACATCGAGTTCATCGGCCCGACGGTCGAGGCCATCACGCGCGTGGGCGACAAGTCCGAGGCCAAGAAGGCGGCCAAGGCCTGTGGCATCCCCTGCGTGGAAGGCAGCGACGGGCCCCTGAGCGGCGACGACGAGGCCCTCAAGGTGGCCCATCGCGTGGGCTACCCCGTGCTGATCAAGGCCGTGTCGGGCGGCGGCGGGCGCGGCATGCGCGTGGCGCACAACGACATCGCGCTCGTGACAAACCTGGCCACGGCGCGCAGCGAGGCCGAGTCGGCCTTCGGCGACGCCAACGTCTACCTCGAGAAGTACATCGAGAACCCGCGCCACGTGGAGTTCCAGATCCTGGGCGACCGCAAGGGCAACGTGATCCACCTGGGCGAGCGCGACTGCTCGCTCCAGCGCCGCCACCAGAAGGTCGTCGAAGAGAGCCCCGGCCCGGCCATGCACCACAAGCTGAGGAAGCGCATGGGGGCGGCGGCCGTCAAGCTGGCGCGCAGCGTCGGCTACCACACGGCCGGCACGGTGGAGTTCCTCGTCGAGGGCGACAACTTCTACTTCATCGAGGTCAACGCGCGCATCCAGGTCGAGCATCCCGTCACCGAGCTGGTCACGGGGCTGGACCTGATCAAGGAGCAGATCCGCCTGGCCGCCGGCGAGCTGCTCGGCTACGGGCAGGATGACGTGGTCTTCCGGGGCCACGCCATCGAGGTGCGCATCTGCGCGGAGGATCCCGAGCGTGGCTTCGCGCCCAGCCCGGGCACGGTGACCACCTGGCGCGTGCCGGGCGGGCCCGGGGTGCGCCTGGACAGCCACATGCAGGTCGGCGGCCGCATCCCCCCCAACTACGACAGCATGATCGGCAAGCTCCTGGTGCATGCCGACGATCGCCCCAAGGCCATCGCACGCATGCGCCGGGCCCTGCAGGAGTTCGAGATCGAGGGCGTCAAGACCACGGTGGACCTCCACAAGCGGATCCTGGCCAACGCCTACTTCGCGCAGGGCGACTACTCGACCAAGTTCCTCGACGGCCTGTTGGCCGCCCGGAACACCTGAGCCGCATGCCGCGTGAGCTCGGCGCCCCTGTCGGCGGCTGGGTGGCGGTGGAAGCCTCGCTGCTGGGCGTGCCCTGCGTGACGCTCCGGGCGCGCTACGAGCACCGGCTGACCCTCACGCACGGGACCAACCGGCTCGTGGGCGGCGCCCCGCGCCGGCTGGCGCGGGACGTCGAGCGGGCCCTGGCCTCGAGGGCCGCCGTTCGTCCTCTCCCGCGCGCCTGGGACGGCCAGGCGGCAGAGCGCATCGTGGCTCGCTGGTCCCAACCTGGGGCGAACATATAACATAGTTATACGTTTGAGCCGACCGCAACCATTGTTCAGCAAACGACTTAGGAATCCTGCATCGCATTTGTGCGGCGCTGGGGCGCGGCCTTCCTAGTCTTGGGGCGCATTCGTTGTGGGAGCACTCATGGCCAAGTACCTCGTGACCGGGGGCGCAGGATTCGTCGGCAGCCACCTCGTGGACGCCCTGGTGGCGGCCGGCGACAAGGTCGTGGTCTTCGACAACCTCTCCTCGGGCCACAAGCGCAACCTCCAGGACCACAAGATCACGGACGTGCGTCTGGTCGAGGGCGACGTGCGCGACGACAAGGCCGTCAAGCGCGCGGCCAAGGGTTGCGACTACGTGCTGCACCTGGCCGGCATCCCCGGCGTGGACCGCTCGGTGAAGGACCCCGACGAGACGTTGCAGGTGGCCTTCCAGGGCACGCTCAACGTGCTCAGCGCGGCGCGCGAGTTCAAGATCAAGCGCGTCATCTACGCCTCCTCGAGCGCGGTCTACGGCGAGAGCCCCGTGCTGCCCAAGGAGGAGAGCATGCTGCCCTCGCCCTACAGCCCCTACGGGGCCGGGGCGCTGTGCGGCGAGGAGCTGATGCGGGTCTTCTACACGACCTACCGGCTCGAGACCGTCTCGTTGCGTCTGTTCAACGTCTACGGGCCGCGCCAGCCCTGGCAGTCTCCCGAGGGCGCGGTCATCGCGCGCTTCTGCGCCACGATCCTGCAGGACCAGCCGCCCGTGATCTACGGCGACGGCAAGCAGTCTCGCGACTTCGTCTACGTCTCCGACGTGGTCGAGGCCTTCCGGCTGGCCTGCACGGCCCCCAAGGCCGAGGGCGAGGCCTTCAACGTGGCCTCGGGCGCGCGCCTCTCGGTGAGCGGCCTGCTGGCCGTCTTCGGCCAGCTGCTCGACAAGGAGTTCCTGCCCAAGTTCGGCGACGCCCGCGCCGCCGACGTGCGCCACAGCCTGGCCGAGACGCAGAAGGCCCAGGAGGTGCTCGGCTTCCGGCCGCGCATGAGCATCCACGAGGGCATCGTCAAGTGCCTCGTGTGGTACCGAAAGGCCCTCGGCAAGCACGTCAAGATGGCGCGCGCATCGGGCGCCGCGCACCAGCCCTCGTAGCGTAGGTGAGCCGTACTGCAGTCTCAGGCGCCGCTCTGGGCTGCCCCACTATGTGGCGAGCCGCGACGAGCGCGGCTCGCGGCTCGGGCCACCCCGGCGGCCTGTTGTAGGGAGACAACCCGGCGGCCTCCGCGGCGGCCCCCCGCACCCCAACCCGCGCCGCCGCGG
>JANOFW010000365.1:0-12140 GCA_031413835.1 Planctomycetia bacterium | reverse complement strand
CCTGCGCCGCCGGGCGGCGCGCTGGCTGGGGGCGCTCGGGCCACCGCGTCGTCCTGATGTAGGAAGACTACACGGCGTCCTCCGCGGCGGCCCTCCGCACCCCATCCAGCGCGCCGGCGTGGAGCAGCCCGGCGGACCAAGAGAACCAACCAGCGCGCCGGCGTGGAGCAGCCTGGCGGACCAGGAGAGCCATCCAGCGCGCCGGCGGGGAGCAGCCCGGGGGACCAAGAGAGCGGCTGGTCGACGTAGGCGCTAGGCGCCCCCCCGAGGAACTGCGGGCGGGCGGCCCTAGGAGAGCGATGCCCGACGCACGAGGCTCTCGACCAGGGCGGGGAAGGACAGTCCGATCGCCGCTGCGGCCCGCGGCACGAGGCTGCGGGAGGTCATGCCGGGCATGGTGTTGGTCTCGAGCACGTGCAGCGAGCCGTCCTCGGCCAGCATCAGGTCGGTGCGCGAGAGGCCTTTGAGCCCCAACAGCGCGTGCACCGAGAGCGCCAGCGCCTGCACCCGGGCGGTCAGCGCCTCGTCGAGCGGCGCGGGGCAGAGCTCCTCGGCGCCGTCGGCGCTGTACTTCTCGGCGTAGTCGAAGAAGCGGCTCTTGCGGGGGCGGATCTCGATCACCGGGAGCGCCACGGCACGACCCGACTCGAGCTCCTCGAGCACGGCCACGGTCAGCTCTCGGCCCTTGACGTAGGCCTCCACCAGGAGCCGCTCGGCCGCCGGGGCCAGCTCGTCCATGGCGGCCTGCACCTGCCCGACGTCGTCGCAGATGCGCACCTCGAGGGTCGAGCCGCCCAGCGGGTCCTTGACCACCAGGGGCAGCCCGAAGACCTCCGCCAGCCGCGCGGCGGTTGCCTGCCGTCCGCGCCGCAGGGCCTCGGGCCCCAGCACCTCGAAGCGCGGCGTGGGGATGCCGTGGAACCCGAGGATCTCCTTGGTTCGGATCTTGTCGGCCGCCAGGGCGCTGGCGCGGCTGTCGCTCCCGACGAAGGGGATGCCCGCCGCCAGCAGGCACGCCTGGAGCGTACCGTCCTCGCCGAAGCGGCCGTGGAGGATCGGCAGCACCACGTCGGTGCCGCGGCCCTTGAGGTGCACCAGGGCCTCGCAGGGGCCCTCAAGCTCGCGCCAGCCCGACTCGCGCAGGGGGTCGAAGCCGTCCGGGGCGCCGCTCCAGGCGCGCGTCGCCACCCGCCAGCGGCCCTCGCGCGTGATCACCACGGGCCGCACGTCGAAGCGGCGCCGGTCGAGGGCGTCCACCACGTTCTTGCCGCCCTGCAACGAGACGTCGTGCTCGCTGCTGGGGCCGCCCATCAGGACGGCGATCCTCAGTTTTTCGCTCTTGCGCACCTGCGCCCGCTCCAGGCCCACGAGCGCCTCATGCTAGGCGGGGCGCACGGGATTCCACCACCAGATGCGCAGGTGGCAAGCATGCCGTGGCACCGAGCGGCGCGGTCTAGGTCGTGCTGTCCATCTCGAGCGGACGCAGCTCGGGTCGGGCGGGCTCGGCCAGCCCCCGTTCCCGGTGCCACCGGCGCACCTCCGCCTCGACCAGGGCGCGGGCCGTGGTCGGGCTGTCCACGCCGTCGGCGTTCTTGATGGGCGCGAACTCGCGTTCCCGCGCCACCTCCTGCACCTCCGCCCGGGGGGCGTGGGGGTAGACGTCGAACAGGAAGCGCTCCAGCTTGACGCCCTGAAGCGGCGCCGCGCGCGCTGCCTCGGGGATCCAGGCCACCACCCCCTTGCGCGCCGCATGCAGTGGCAGCGCGAGCGGCCGCCCGTCTCCCCCGCCGGCGAGCAGCCCGCGCAGCCAGGCCAGGTCGAATGTGTGGACCGCGATGCTGCCCAGGGTGAGCGCCACCGCCCCCTTGAGCGCCTCCAGCTCCGTGTACTCCACGATGCGCACGCGGCCGTCCAGGTCGCGGGCGAACACGCCGACCCGCTCCTCGGGCCCCGTGCGTCGCACGGCCTTCCCCAGCGCCTGCAGGCTCCGTTCCCGCATCCAGCCGAGCATCACGGGGTCCAGGGGACGGGCCAGGGGGTTGTCCACCTGGAAGGTGGTGAGCACGCTGATCCCCTGCTCGGCCAGCAGGTCGAGCACCCCGTCGCGCGCCAGTGCGTTCAGGGCGCCGCCGTGTCCGTCGGGGGCGCGCAGCAGCCGGTCGGGGGCCGCCAGCAGCGCGCGGCCCGTGGCGTCGAGCACGGGCAGGCTCGTCTGGCGCACGAAGCGGATCTGATCGGGAGTCAGGCCCAGGCGCTGGGGATCGCCGAAGGCGGTGCGCGTGGCCTGGTCGGTCTCCTCGCTGGTGAGCACGCACAGCGGTACGGCTCGCCCACCCTCGCGCGAGGCACGCGCCACGCGTTCGGCCAGAACGGCGTAGAGGCTGCGATCTGCCCCCGGACCCAAGACGAAGGTGCCCTTGGGTCCGGCGTGGCCCAGGCGCGTGCCCTGGCCTCCGGCCAGCAGCAGGGTCGCCACCCGGCCTTCTCGCAGCCAACCCGCCCCCAGCAGGGCCAGCCGCGTGCGCAGCCCCCCCACGGCCTGCTGGCGGCGCAGCGTCAGCGCCGGCGGCGGGCGCAGCTCCGGCGGGAGGGTCGGGGCGGGCGCGAGCACGGCGGCCCGCAGCAGGTCCCAGTCCTCGGCCGCGGCCTCGCGTAGCAGCGCCGCGCCCTCCGGCCCGCCCAAGGCCGCGGCCTGCACGACCAGATGCTCCTGGTCCGCCGCGCGCAGCCGTGCGCGCGCCGCCTGCAGGTCGTCGGAGGCGTCCCGGCTCACGCCGCCTAGAGCTTGCCGAAGGCCAGCGTCACATTGTGCCCGCCGAAGCCCAGGCTGTTCGACAGCGCGTGACGCACGAGCATGCGCCGGGCGACCTTCGGCACGTAGTCGAGGTCGCACTCGGGGTCGGGGTTCTCGAGGTTGATCGTCGGGTGGACGATGCCCTCGTGGATCGACAGCACCGTGAAGACCGCCTCCACGCCGCCGCTGCCGCCGAGCAGGTGTCCGACCATGGACTTTGACGACGAGATGGCGAGCTTCTTGGCGTGCGCGCCGAACACGGTCTTGATGGCAGCCGTCTCGGCCCGATCGTTGAGCTCGGTGGCCGTGCCGTGCGCGTTGATGTACTCGATCTGCTCGGGCGCGAGGTGCGCCTCGGCCAGCGCCAGGGACATCGAGCGCGCGGGGCCCACGCCGCCGGGGGCGGGCGCCGTGATGTGGTGGGCGTCCGAGCTCATGCCCGAGCCCAGCACCTCGCAGTAGATGCGCGCCCCGCGGCTCCGGGCGCGTTCGAGCTCCTCGAAGACCAGGATGCCCGCGCCCTCACCCATCACGAAGCCGTCGCGGTCCCGGTCGAAGGGCCGGCTGGCGCCCTGCGGATCGTCGTTGCGCGTGGACATCGCGCGCAGCGCGTTGAAGCCGGCCATGCCCATCGAGGTGATGGTGGCCTCGGCGCCGCCGGTGAGACACAGGTCGGTCTCGCCGTCGCGGATGCTGCGGTGCGCCAGCGCCATGGCGTGGTTGCTCGAGGCGCAGGCCGACGAAGTGACGTAGGCCGGGCCCTCGAGCCCGTAGCGGATGCTGAGGTTGCCGGCGATGGCGTTGGGCATCATCTTCGGCACGAAGAACGGGCTCACGCGCTGCGGACCCTTCTCCATGATCGTGGTGTGCGTCTCCTCGATCGTGTCCAGGCCGCCGATGCCCGTGCCGATGATCGCGCCCCCGCGCAACCGCGTGGCCGCGTCGAGCGTGCCCAGCCCGGCTTCCGCCCAAGCCTGCTGGGCGGCCACGAGGCCGTACATGACCATCAGGTCGAGCTTCTTGACCTCGCGGGCCTCGAAGTGCTTGAGCGGGTCGAAGGCCTTGATCTCGCAGGCCACCCGGCAGGGCAGACCCATGGCTGCCGCGTCGAAACGCGTGATCGGGCCTGCACCGCTGCGACCGTTGACGATGGCGTCCCACGAGGAACGCACGTCGGGGCCGCAGGGGTTGATCGTGCCCAGGCCGGTGACGACGACCCGACGACCCAAGCGGGTCACTCCTTCTTCGCGGCGTTGGTCTCGATGTACTTGATGGCGTCGCCGACGGTCTTGATCTTCTCCGCTTCCTCGTCGGGGATGCTCAGGTCGAACTCGTCCTCGAGCTCCATGACCAGCTCGACCGTGTCGAGGCTGTCGGCCCCCAGGTCGGTGATGAACGAGGTGGTCTCATTCACCTTGTCCTTGCTCTGTCCGAGCTGCTCGCACACGATCTCGATGACGCGGTCCTTGACGCTGGCCACGGGGACTCCTCCTGCTGGTGCTGCTGCTCTGGAACCGGGACGGGCGAAAGCCCTCCCCGGGGGGCGACGCCGTACGGCGCCGTCCCATACGTTGGATGGTCACATCACCATACCGCCGTCGACCGGAATGACCTGTCCTGTGACGTAGCCCGCCCGGGGGGAGGCCAGGAAGGCCACCACCTCGGCCACGTCTTCGGCAGTGCCCAGCCGGCCGAGCGGGATGTGCTTCTTGAGCTCCTCGGCGGCACCCGGGGGCAACGCGGCCGTCATGTCGGTGGCGATGAAGCCGGGCGCGACGGCGTTGACCGTCACGCCGCGCCCGGCCAGCTCCTTGGCCACGGCCTTGGTCAGGGCCACGATGCCGCCCTTGCTGGCGGCGTAGTTGGCCTGGCCCGCGTTGCCCATCAGGCCCACCACCGAGGTGATGTTGATGATGCGACCGCGCTTGCTCTTCAAGAGGCGTCGGGTGGCGGCTCGGATCATGTAGAACGCGCCCGAGAGGTTGACCGCGATCACCTGGCCCCAGTCCTGGTCGGACATGCGCATCAGCAGGCCGTCGCGGGTGATGCCGGCGTTGTTGACCAGCACGTCCAGGCCCCCGCCGAAGGCCAACGCCGCCTCCACCGCCTTGTCGCAGGCCGCCGGGTCGGCCACGTCCGCCGCCACGAACGAGACGCGCTCCGGTGCGCCGCTGGCCGCGCGCGCATCCTCGGCCGCCTGCGAGTTGCTGCCGGTGAAGGTGACCTTGGCGCCGCGCACCGCGAGCGCGGCCACGATGGCGCGGCCGATGCCGCGCGTACCGCCCGTGACCAGGGCTGAGACGCCGTCGAGCTCGAGGGGAGCGCTCATGGGGTCCGTTCTCCGACAGGGACGGCGGCCAGCAGCTCAGCCACGGCCTCGGAGCTCGGCGCGCCACAGGTGACCAGGGCAGGGTCGATGCGTCGTATCAGGCCTGCGAGGACCATGCCCGGCGCGGGCTCCAGGATGCCCTCGGCCCCCAGGGAGCGGGCGGCCTCTACGCACTCCACGAAGCGCACCGGGCTCGTCACCTGGGCCAGAAGCGCCGCGCGGATCTCGCCCACGTCGCGCGTCGAACGGGCGGTGGCGTTGGGGATCACCGGCAGGTTGGGAGCGGCCAGCTTGACCCGGGCGAGCGCCCTGGCCAGACGCTCGGCGCCGGGCTGCATCAGCGTGCTGTGAAAGGCGCCGGCCACCGGCAGGCGCGTGGGGCGCCGCACGCCCTGCTCCTTGGCCAGCGCCTCGGCCTTGTCGAGCGAGCCGAGGTCGCCGCTGATCACCACCTGGCCGGGCGCGTTCAGGTTCGCCACGCTGCACACGCCGCCCGTGGCCGCCCGAGCGGCCGCGCACAAGGCCTCGGCCACGTCACGCTCGACAGACAGGGCCATCATGCCCGAAGGCACGCGCTCGCTGGCCTCCTGCATGCCCAGGCCGCGCTCACGCACCAATGCCACGGCGTCCTCGAGGCTCAGCACACCGGCCGCATGGAGCGCGGTGAACTCCCCCAACGAGAGCCCGAGGGCCGCCACGAGTCGGCTGGCGGGCAGCGCACCGCCGGCGCGCAACGCCGCGATCACGGCCGCCCCCACCGTGAGGATGGCGGGCTGCTGGAGGTCGGTGCGCAGCAGCTCGCTCGCCGGGCCGTCCCGGCAGATGGCCAGCAGGTCGAGGCCCAGCACGGCGCCGGCCCGGCGGAACACCTCGGCGGCCGCCGGGTAGGCGGCCGCCACGTCCACGCCCATGCCGAGCCTCTGCGCGCCCTGTCCCGGGCAGGCCAGCGCGAGACGGGAAGGCAGGCCCGACACCCTCAGGCTCCGCCCGGCGAGCCGACGCCGCCGGCCAACGCGGCCACGATCTTCGCGCCGACGTCGTGGGCCACGTAGGCGCGCGCCGCCTTGAGCGCGTTCATGACCGCGCGCGCATCGCTGCGGCCGTGCCCGATGATGTACGCGCCCTTGACGCCCAGCAGGGGCGCGCCGCCGTGCTCGGCGTAGTCCACGCGGCCCAGCAGGGTCTTCAAGACCTTGCCGGACTCCGGCGCCACGGGCAGCGTGGCCTTGAGCACGCCGAGGATGTACTCCGCCATGCCCTCGGCTGCCTTGAGAGCGACGTTGCCGGCGAAGCCCTCGCTGACGACCACGTCGGCCCGGTCGTGGAAGAACTCGCGCGGCTCCACGTTGCCCACCAGGGTGCCCAGCGCGGCGGGAAACGGTTCCGCCCGGAAGCGCTCCCAGGTCTCCTTCACCAGCCGGTTGCCCTTGTGCTCCTCCTCGCCGATCGAGAGGATGCCGATGCGCGGGTGGGCCACGCCCAGCGCGGCGCGTGCGTAGTGCGCCGCCATGACCGCGTACTGATGAAGGTGCTCGGGGCGCGCGTCGGGGTTGGCGCCGCAGTCGCAGACGATGGTGGCGCCCTGGGCGCGCGGGAAGGGCACGGCGATGCCTAGGCGCTTCACCCCGGCGAGGCGCTCGCAGTAGAGCTGGGCCGCGGCCACGGCCGCGCCGGTGGAGCCCATGTTGACGACGCCCAGGACCTCGCCCCGGCCGAGCAGCTCGGCGGCCACGCGGGCCGAGGCCCCCGCCCGGCTGCGTACGGCCAGCACGGGGTCCTCGTCGTTGCTCACGACGCTGTCGGCGGCCTGCAGCGAGAGCCGCGCGCGCAGCGCCGCTGGCGCGCCCAGGCGCTCGAGCTCCGCCGTCAGGACCTCGATCCGGCCCACGAGCACGACCTCAAGGTCGCCGAAGACCTCAAGGGCCTTGAGCGTGCCTTCGACCGGGGCCCCCGGGGCCCGGTCGCCACCCATGGCGTCCACGGCGATGCGCATGGCGCTGGATCGGCCGCCGACGGGCCTAGGCCTCGCCCTTGACGACCACCTCGCGCCCGCCGTAGTGCCCGCAGTTGGGGCATACGCGGTGCGGCGGCCGCTCGTAGGAGCAGCGCGAGCAGGTGGACAGGGCCTTGGGAGCCAGCGCGTGATGGGAGGCGCGCATACGCGAGCGCCGCTTGCTCAGCTTTCGCTTCGGTACCGCCATGGCTGCTCCCTCTCGTGGGCTCTCGGACTCGTGGGCTCTCGGACGGGGCTGTTGCAGGCCCTGCGCGCGTCGTTCGCGCCGGATCCAGGGCAGTCCGGGAGGGTAGGAGCGCGGTTCCCACGGGTCAAGAACCGTGGCGATGGTTCACTCGGCTCCCCTGCGGAGGGGCGGCGCTGCGGAGCGGCCGCGGCGGCTGCTCCTCCTGAGGTGGGCAACCTACGCGGCGCCCAGGCGGCGCCGGAGCGCCTCGAGCGCTGCCTCGGCCTTGGTCGGGTCCTGGCCCTGGCCCTGGGCCTGGTCGCGCTTGCCCCCACCGCCCCCGCCGAGCACCGCGCAGGCTTCCTTGAGGAGCGCGCCGGCGTCCAGGCCCTTCGCCAACCCCGCCTCACCTACCCCCACGAAGAGCGGAAGCTTGTCACCGGCCTTGGAGATCAGCACGGCCACGGCCACGCCCGCCTGCCTCAAGCGCTCCCAGACCGCCTTCAAGCCCTTGGCGTCGAGGTTGGCGAGGGTCGCCAGCGTGACGCGTAGGCCGCCGACCTCGTCGTGCGCCGCCGCCAGGCGCTCGACCTCGCGGCCGGCAGCCTCGCCCTGCGCCTTCTCGATCACCTTCTGCAGGTCCCGGAGCTGGCCCTGGACCGCGCGCACCCGCCCGGCGAGCTCCTCGGGGCGGGCCTTGAGCAGGTCGCTGAGCTCCCTCAGGGTGCTGCGGTCCTGCGCCGCGGCCTGGGCCGCGCCCAGCCCCGTGGCGGCCTCGATGCGCCGCACCCCGGAGGCGATGCTCGTCTCGAGGGTGATGCGGAAGGAGCCGATGTCGCCGGTGCGCGCCACGTGCGTGCCGCCGCAGAGCTCGCGCGAGGAACCGGCCTTCGGGCCGGTTCCATGGAGAACCGGAGCTCCGGGCACATCGAGCACGCGCACAACGCCTTCGTACTTCTCCCCGAACATGGCCACGGCCCCTGAGGCTTTCGCCGTTTCAAGATCGAGAGTCTCGGTGGAGGCTGGTTGGTTCCCGAGGATCCAAGCGTTCATGCGGCGCTCGATATCGGCTGTCTCAGCCTCCGAGAGGCCCTTGCCATGGCTGAAGTCGAAGCGTAGCCGGTCGGGTGCCACGAGCGAACCCTGCTGGCGCACGTGCTCGCCTAGCACGTCCTTGAGCACGCGGTGCAGCAGGTGCGTGGCGGTGTGGTTGCGGCGAATGTCGTCCCGCCGCCGCCTCTCCACCTCGGCTGGCACCACATCTCCGACGCGCAGCGGACCCGGGGCGTTGGGAAGCAACTGCCCTACGTGCACGATGAGTCCGTCGGACTTGCTCGTGCCAATGACGCGGAAGCCATCCTGCGGTCCTTTCAGCCAGCCCGTATCTCCGACCTGGCCACCGCTCTCGGCATAGAACGGGGTCTGATCGAGCACCACCGTCCCGTTCTCACCGGGACGCAATTCATCGACCAGTTCGTCTCGCAAGATGCCCACGACACGAGCCTCCGCGTTGGTACGCCCACCGTGGTCGTCGTACCCAAGAAACACAGTCTCGTTACCTATCTTCGCCTTGAGCTCGCGCAGCGGGCTCAGGGCGAAGATGTCGCCCTTCATCTTGGCGCCTGCGCGCGCGCGTGTGCGCTGCGCCTCCATCTCGCGCTCGAAGCCCGCTTGGTCCACGCTCACGCCACGCTCGGCGAGGATCACCTCGGCCAGGTCGAGCGGGAACCCGTAGGTGTCGTAGAGCCGGAACGCGACCGGGCCCGGCAGCACCTTGACGCCGCCGGCCTTGGAGAGCTCCTCCTCCAGGAAGGCCACGCCGCGCGCGTAGGTCTCGCGGAAACGGATCTCCTCGGCCCTGAGCTCCTCGCGTACCACGCTCAGGCCCTCGCGCACCAGGGGGTAGCCCTGGCCCATCACGTCCACCACCGCGGGGACGACGTCGTGCAGGAAGGGCTCGGCCAGCCCCAGTTGGATGCCGTCGCGGATCGCGCGTCTCAGGATGCGACGCAGCACGTAGCCGCGTCCCTCGTTGCCGGGCTTGACGCCGTCGGCCACCAGGAAGGTGCCCGCGCGCACGTGATCGGCGATGCGGCGCATGCGCCGGGCGTCCTCGGCCGGCGGGACACCCCCATGGGGATCGAAGACGTAGGGCCGGCCCGAGAGCGCGGAGACGCGCTCCACGATGGGCCGGAAGAGGGTGGTGCCGAAGGGCGAACGTTGGCCCTCCATGGCCGCCAGCACGCGCTCCAGGCCGGAGCCGCAGTCGATGTTCCTCTGCGGCAGGGGAACGAGGTCGTCCACGCCGCGACGGTCGAACTGGGTGAAGACCGTGTTCCAGATCTCCACGAAGCGCCCTGAGTCGTAGGAGCGCTCGCTGCCGTCGCCCAGCTCGGCCTCTGGGCCGTAGTCGTAGAAGATCTCGCTGCACGGGCCGCAGGGGCCGTTGGGGCCGTCCTGGGGCGCGTTGGCGGGCCAGAAGTTCTCCTTGGCGTCGAAGCGCGCGATCTGCTCGCGCTTCACGCCCACGGCGAGCCAGCCGGCGAGCGCCTCCTCGTCGTCCTGGTAGACGCTGATGCGCAGCTTCTCCGGCGCGAAGCCCAGGACCTTCGTGAGCAGCTCCCAGGCCCAAGCCACGGCTTCCCGCTTGAAGTAGTCCCCGAAGGAGAAGTGCCCCAGCATCTCGAAGAAGGTGAGGTGGCGCGGCGTGCGGCCCACGTTCTCGAGGTCGCCCTGCCTGAAGCAGCGCTGCACCGTGGCCGCTCGACGGTAGGGCAGGGTGCCCAGGCCCAGGAACAGGTCCTTGAACTGGTTCATGCCCGCGCCCGTGAAGAGCAGCGTGGGGTCGTTCTCGGGCACCAGCGAGGCGCTGGGCGGCAGAGCGTGGCCGCGTTGCCCGAAGAACTCGAGCCAACGCGCTCGCAGCTGATCATGAGGCTGTCGAGGCGGCCCGTGGGGCTGTTGCTGGCTCATGTGCTCGTCCTGGCGTAATCAACGGTCGAAGGCGCGACGGTAGCACACGAGCGCCGCAGCCCGACGCCTGGTAACGGCCGGCCGCCCCGGATCGAGGAGGTCTAGCGCCTGCCCCCCACCGGCCGCGGCGCGAGCGTCTTCTTGGTGACCAGCGCGATGGAGCGCGGCGCGGCCTCGGGCGCCCTGACGGCCATGCTGGGGCCGACCTCCGCCACCCGGCTGCTGCCCTTCTCCGCCACGGGCGCCGGCGTCAGGCGCGTGGCGCTGCTTGAAGGCATCCCGCCGGACGGCAGGGCCGCTGCCGAGCCAGAGGTCCTCTCGCCACCCTCCTCGGCCGCCGTCTCGCCCGTGGGCAGGCCGGCCCCTTCCTTCCCCCCCACCGCGAGCAGCGTCTCCTTCGTGATCGACGCCACGAGGTCGGGCTGGCCCAGCAGGAACTCCCGCGCCTTGTCGCGACCCTGTCCGAGGCGCTGCTCCTTCCAGGAGAGCCACGAGCCGCTCTTCTCGATGATGCTGGCGTTCGTGGCCAGATCGACCAGGTCGCCCAGCCGATCGATGCCGTGGCCAAAGAGGATGTCGAACTCGGCCATGCGGAAGGGCGGGGCGATCTTGTTCTTGACCACCTTGGCGCGCGTGCGGTTGCCCACGACCACGTCGTTGGCGCCCTTGAGCGAGCCGATGCGGCGCATGTCGATGCGCACGGAGGCGTAGAACTTGAGCGCGTTGCCGCCGCTGGTGGTCTCGGGGCTGCCGAACATCACGCCGATCTTCATGCGGATCTGGTTGGTGAAGATCATCGCGGTGTTGGTCGTGCGGATGGCGCCGCTGAGCTTGCGCAGCGCCTGGCTCATGAGCCGGGCCTGCAGGCCCACGTGCGAGTCGCCCATCTCGCCCTCGATCTCGGCCTTGGGCACCAGCGCCGCCACAGAGTCGATCACCACCACGTCCACCGCGTTGCTGCGGATGAGGGTCTCGGCGATCTCGAGGGCCTGCTCGCCCGTGTCGGGCTGCGAGATGAGCAGCGCGTCGAGGTTGATGCCCAGCTTGCGGGCATAGAGAGCGTCGAAGGCGTGCTCGGCGTCGATGAAGGCGCACACGCCCCCGGCCTTCTGGGCGTTGGCGATGACGTGCAGGCAGAGCGTGGTCTTGCCCGAGGACTCGGGGCCGAAGACCTCGGTGATGCGCCCGCGCGGCACGCCCTGGCCGCCCAAGGCCAGGTCGAGCGAGAGGCCGCCCGTGGAGATGCCCTCCACGTGCGCGATTTCGCCGCCGCCCAGGGTCATGATCGAGCCCTTGCCGAACTGCTTCTCGATCTGCCCCAGGGCGCTCTGCAGCGCCTGGGCGCGCTGCCTCTGGACGGCCTCGCTGCGGCCGCCTTCGGGCTTGGCGCCCTCGCCCTTGCCGCCTTCCAGCCTGCCGTTGCCGTCCTTCGTCACGCGTCCGTCTGCCACCATGAGTGCCTCCGCCTTCTTGTGTCGTTGACTTCTCGTGTCGTTGTGTCGTGGTTCTTTGAGGCCTGTTTCCGTCAGCAGGCGCCGCCGCGTGTCCGCTGGCGCGGGGCTCCGTCTCTCCCGGCCAGGATGGACACCCCATCCGGGAGGGACACAGGAGACTCCGCGCGAGAGGGCCGAGCGGTATCGCCGACTTTAGTGTCAGGTCGTTGTAAGTATACACGCCTGGACCGACAGCGGAAACAATAAGTTTGGGCACCGACAGTCGGCCGGCCCCTAGCCCAACTTCCGCAGTTCACCGGGGCCAGTCCTTTTCTGGCAGGGACTTACGTCCGTCGAGGGGGTCGAGTCGGCACTACATTCCGGGGAGGTGTCGTGCGCGCAGGCGGGCGGGAACGTCCACGCCCAGCCGT
>JANOFW010000364.1:0-7650 GCA_031413835.1 Planctomycetia bacterium | reverse complement strand
GCGTCTGCACTGGATCGACCGAACGCAAGCGGCGAATCAGAGCCGCCAGTGCGTCACGGTCCGCGTCCAGGTCCGACGCCAGGAACTGACCGTTCTCGTCCGTGAAGGACGAAGCCTGACGCACCGCTTCGCCAGCACGGGCTACGAGAACGTCGAGGCCGAGCTGGCCGCCCGGCGCGGTGCTGACCCGGCCGCGGCCAGCGCTCCCGCCGGTGCCGCCGCCAGCAGCCGGCCGACGACGGGAAACGGCCACGCTGCGGGCCACGGCCACGCCTCCAGCTCGACCCCGCCCCCCGCGCCCCCCGGCCCCCTGCCGTTGCGCGAGGCGCAGCGGCGGTTCGAGGTGGAGTACGTCGGTAAGCTGCTGGCCCTGACCGGGGGCAACATTGCCGCCGCCGCACGTCTGGCAGGCATCAGCCGGCCCAACTTCCACAAGAAGTTGCGTACCCTGGGGGTGGACCCGACCGCCTTCAAGCAGGCCGCCCGCCGCGGTCGGCACGTGGATTCCTAGAGGCGTCGTATCTTCGGGGTAACGAAACCGTAACCCCACCGAAACGGGGGGGAGGCCCGAGATCCCATGCGCTGGCCGATCCTGATGACCCTTGTGATGATCGTGGGCGTGGCCGGCATGGCCGTCTGGCTGGCCTGGCCGCACCAGGCCGCGGACGTGGTCCTCTACTGCTCGGTGGACCGCGACCAGAGCGAGCGCCTGGTGGACGTCTTCCGCCAGGACACGGCTCTGAGCGTGGACTTCCAGGGCGATGCCGAGGCCGACAAGAGCCTGGGGCTGGCGCAGCGGCTCTCGCGCGAGAAGGACAGCCCGCGGGCGGACGTCTTCTGGGCCAACGAGATCATGAACACGGTCTGGCTGGCGGAGGCCGACGTGCTGGCGCCGCTGCCGGCCGACGTGCTGGCGCTGTTCCCTGAGCGTTGGCGCGATCCGTCGGGGCGCTGGGTCGCCTTCGGCCTGCGCGCGCGCGTGCTGCTGGTCAACACCCAGCTGCTGCCCGACAAGGCCGACTGGCCTACGCGCGTGAGCGACCTGCTCGACCCGAAGTACGCGCAGCGCGGCCTGCTGACGGCGGTCGCGGCTCCCCTGACGGGCACGACCTACACGCACGCGGTGGCCCTGCTCACGCAAGACGAGTCGGGCACGAAGTCCTTCCTCGAGGCCGTGATGGCCGGCGTGCGCGCCGGCCGCGTGAAGCTCACGCCCGGCAACGGTGCCGCCATGTCGTTGGCCAAGGACGCCACGAACAAGGTGGCCTTCTGCCTGACGGACACCGACGACGCCTGGGCCGCCAAGCTGGAGGGCTTCCCCGTCGAGGTCGTCTACCCCGACCAGGGCGCGGGCGAGGTGGGCACGTTCGTGATCCCCAACACGCTGGCGCTCGTCAAGGGTCGTGCGCATCCCGAGAACGCCGAGCGCTTGCTGCGCTGGCTCGCCTCGCCCTCGCACGAGGCACGCCTGGCCGCCGGCCCCTCCGCGCAGATGCCCGTGCGCGAGGGCGTGGCGATCCCCGCCGACGGCCACGTCAAGCGTCCGGGCGTCGACTTCCGCGTGGCCGAGACCGACTGGCTCGCCGTGGGCCGCAACCGCGACCGCTGGCTCGACCTGCTCACGCGCCTCTTCCGCCCCGCGAACTGACGCGCTCCTGACGCGCGCGCCTCTCGCGCCGTCCTTGACAGCGCCCGCGCGCGGGCCGACCCTCGGCGCGCCTCCGCCCACGCCCCTATCGTCCAGCTTGGTCTAGGACACCGGCCTTTCAAGCCGGTAACACGGGTTCAAATCCCGTTAGGGGTACCAACGCTCGCCGGACGACCGGGCCGAGGTCCCCCGGCTATCCTGACGCCATGCGGCAAGCGTGGCGCTTGGGTGGGTTGATCGCGATCCCGGCTCTGGCCGGCCTGGCGGCGTGGCTCGTGCTGCGCTCGCCGGCGCCGGCGGAGGAGTCGGAGGGGGCCGGGGGGCGCGCGGCCGAGGTCGCGGGGGACGGACCCACGCTGCAGGCGAGCCAAGGCGCGGGACGTCCGCCCGTGGCGCGCGGCGCGCTGGCGATCCGCGGTCGAGCGCTGCTGAGCTACGGCAAGCCGGCGGTGGGGGCGCGGGTGAGCGTAAGCCTCGACAAGGTGGGCCTGGTCGCGCGCGCAACGGTGGGGGCCGATGGGCGCTACGCCGTCGAGGGGCTCGCCAAGGGACTCTACGGGGTCGAGGCCGCCTGGCTCGACGGCGAGCTCGAGTTCGGCGCGCGGGGCCTGGTGAGCGCCGGCATCGACGACTACGACATGACGCTGACGCGCCGCCCGCGCACGGTGGAGATCTCCGTGCTCACGCCGGCCGGTGAGCCCTGCCCGCGCTTCGACGCGCGGCTCGTGCTCCCGGCGGGAACGCGTTCGCTGGGCGTGCGCGGCGAGGGGCGCCTCAGGCTCGAGGTGGGCCTGGGAGCGACGCAGGAGTCGGTCGCGGACCTGCGCGGCACCTGCCTCGAGATCTGGGCGGCGCGCGACCTCGACGACCGGGCCCTGGGTCTTGCGCCACAGCGTGTGGGCCCGCTCGGCGGCGACGAGCGCGAGCTCGAGGTGCGCCTCGTGGCGGGCCCGGTCGTGGAGGGCCGCGTGCTGGGTCCCGACGGCCCCCTGGGAGATGCGGTGGCGCTGACCCTCCGCATCCCGCCACCGGAGCGCAGCGGCGAGCCGGACATCGAGGAGGTCTTGGCTAGGTTCCTTCCGGGCGGCGCAGGCGAGGAGGGCCCGCCCAAGGCGCCGGCGTTGCGCCCGCCGTTCGAGGGCATCGTCACGCGCGTCAAGACCGACGCGCAGGGCACCTTCCGCGTCGCCTTCCACGGCCCGGAGAGCGCGCATGTCCTGAGGGTCGTCGCGCCCGAGGGCTTCCTGGCTCCACGGCCGCTCTCGGTCACGGCCGGCGATGCGCCGCTCGAGATCCAGCTTCGTCGAGCCGTCGAAGCGCGCATCACGGTGTTGGGGCCGAAAGGCAATCCCCGTGCACGGGTTGCCGTGACGGCCGAGATGCAGTCCTCCGGCACGCGCGACGCCGTGGAGGAGGAACAGGCGTTCGCGGATCACGATGGCGAGCCCGGGTGGTCTTCCATGCCGTCCGAGGTCACCGACGTCACCGGCGTGGCCCTGCTCACGGGACTGGACTCCGAACGCGTCTACGTGCTGCGTGCCTCGCCTTTCGCTGCCGCCCGGTGGATGCCCCCAGAGGGGCAGAACCTCGTCCCGCCCGAGGTCGTGGACCTGCGAGATGTGACGCCGCCGGAAAGGGAAGAACGGCTGTCGGGCGCGGCGGCGGTCTCCCTCCCTGACTGGCGCCCTGCGGACACCGTCGTGCGGCTGGAGGCGGCCTACACGCTCTCCGGCGTCGTCGTGGACACCGACGGGCGCCCCGTGGACGGGGCCCAGGTGGCCCTGAGCGGCGTGAGGCACCAGGAGGCCGACGAGGAAGTCTCGGAGTTCGAAACGACCGACGCGGAGGGCAGATTCCGTTTCGCCGGCCTCAAGCGCGGCGTGGTGGACGTGAGCGCACGGGCCGGCGGCGCCAGCGGGTTCTCTGCCGGCGGGTTCTCTGTCGGCGTGCTTCCCGAGCCGGTGGATCCCGAGGTCGCCGGTGGGGCTCCGCCGGCGCAGGGGGCGCGCTCGCCGGCCGAGGCCCAGGTCACGATCGCCGGCGACGTCACGGGGGTGACCTTGCGGCTCCCGAAGTCGTACACGGTCACGTTGCGGCTGGCCGCGGAGCCGAAGTCGGCCCCAGCCACTCCGGCCGACCTGCTGCGTGGGCTCTTCGGCTCGAGCATGGTGCAGGTGCTGCGCAGGTTCGAGGACCGGTGGATCGTCGTCGCGACGGAGTTCATCGACCCGACGCCGGCCCTGCGCGGCAAGGAGAGGACCACGGAGGTGGCCGGGCTCGAACCCGACGTGCGCTACGCCGTGTGGATGAAGCCCGAGAAGGGGCGCTACATCTACGAGGAGTTCGACGCCAAGGTCGGCTCGCTCGTGTTGGCCCGTCGCGAGGGAGCCTCGATCACGGGTCGGGTGCTCGACCTGCCGCCAGGCGCGCCCCATGCCCTGGTCAGCGCGCACGACGCGCGCGGCCTGAGCGTGGACGACGTCAAGACCGACGCCGAGGGGCGCTTCGAGGTGCGCGGGCTGCCGCCCGGCCGCTGGACCGTGTCCGCCCTCTACGCCGTTCCCGGCCGCCCACGGTTGGTTGCGGAGCGCGAAGCGCCCACCGGGGGGAGCGTGGAACTGCGCCTGGTGGTCGAGCCCGAGGACGAGATCCGGCCGCGGCCGCCGGGCGTTCGCTGAACCGGGACCGGGTCAGCGGCCCCCGCGCCCGCCGCCGCTGCCGTCCATGGCGCCGGTGCCGCGACCGCCGCCCGTGCCGCGCCGACCGCCCAGGCCGTGGTCGGGGCCCTGGGCCCCGGCCTTCACGCGCAAACGCAAACCCGTGACCCCGTGGGCCTCGAGGCTGGGGGCGCTGGGGGCGGGATCGAGGAGCACGTGCCAGCGTCCTTGCGGATCGCGCAGCACGACGACCTCGCCCGCGCCCTGGGGCTCGGCGGGGGACGGGAAGGTCACGCGTGCGCCGCTCTCGAGCACCGCTTCGAGCAATGCGCCCGGCACGTCGGCGCGCCCGCCGTAGAGGGTGGAGAGGCGCCAGAGTTCGCCGCGCGCGTCGCGCCGGTCGGGGGGCAGCTCGCCGGGGCGCGGCCCCTTCACCTCCAAGGTGGCGGCAGCGGGGCTCTCGATCACGAGCATCGCCAGCGGGCCCTCGGGCGGGAGGGACGGGGGCGACGGGGCCTTCGAGCCGCAGGCCAGAGCAGCCAGGGACGCCAGGGTCGCGACGAGGCTGCGCACGACGCCTAGCGAGGCTGGGCGGCCATCCCGCTGGGTTGGTCGATGCGCGGATCGAAGAACGAGATGTCAGGGGTGTCGTCACCCGTCGCCAGCGTGCCGGGGTTCGTGTACACGAAGACGAAGTCGAAGCGCATGCTGTTGCCGAAGATGGCTCCGCCGGCCCCCAGGATGTCGTGGGGCTCCTCGATGGGGGTCTTGAGCAACACGTTGGGGGACTGGCCGTTCACCAGGGGGAACGTGAAGCCGGCCAGACCGAAGTCGTCGGCTCCGATGTCGGCGTCGAAGCGGTTGCCGACCCAGAGCTTGCCCCCGATGCTGGCCACGCGGCGCGGGCGGTCGAGCAGGCTGGGCCCGCCCAGCACCACGCTGGGCGCCTGGCCGCTGACCAGCGCGCTCGCCGGCGTGAAGGCCAACAGCTGGTTGTTGTCGTGCTCGGCCACGTAGAGCGTGTTGCCGATCACGGTCAGCCAGGCCGGGTCGTTGACGCCCGAGCTGCCGTCGAGGATCACATCCGGCGCGTCGCCGCTGACAAGCGTGGCGACGTCGAAGAACACGCGCACGCTGTCGCTGCCGCGGTCGGCCACGAAAAGGGTGTTGAAGGCGATCGCCATGCCCCAGGGGTCCTGCAGGCCTGAGCCGCCGTTGTCCAGCAGCACGTCAGGCGCGTCGCCGGACGCCAGCGTGGCGTGGTCGCGGAAGATGCCGACGTTGTCCAAGCTCTTGTTCGAGACGTAGAGGTCGCCGTCGTGGACGATCAGGTCCATGGCGTCGTCGATCTGCGAGCCGCCCTGGTCGAGCTGGACGGCGAAGGGCTGGTTGTCCACGAGCGTGAGGAAGTTGTCGTAGATGGTGACGGTGTTGTTGTCGTGGTTGCTGACGAACAGGCGGTTGTCGGCGATCTCGATGGCGAAGGGCTTGTCGATGCCCGAGCCGGCCTGGTCGAGCACCACGTCGCCGAGTCCGGAGGCCGTGCGGTTGAGCGCGTCGTACCAGATCACGACGAAGTCGTTGTCCTTCGAGCCCAGGGCGAGGTCCACCACGCCGAAGGGGCCGCCGCCCCCGCCCCCGCCGCCGCCGCAACCTGCGGCGGGCAGCAACGCGAGCGCCACGAGAGCCAAGGGCCAGATGCGAGCCGGACGAACCATGGGCAACGCCTCCTCAGGAGCCTGATGGGCCCGCGCCCATCCTAGCCGCGGCCCCCTCCGGCCACCATCACGCTCCTCGGCGGGGCCGCTCGCCGGGGTGCTCACCAGAGGCCGGGGACCAGGCGCCGGGTGCGGCTCTGGTACTGGGCGTAGGTCGGGCCGAAGGTCTCCAGCATCAGGCGCTCCTCCGGGCCCAGGCGCAGGGCCACGAGCAGCGTGAAGGCGGCCAGGAAGCCGGGGCCAGCGAGCCAGTTGGGGACCACCAGCGCCTGCCCCAGGGCGTGGAGCAGCAGCGCGGCGTACATCGGGTGACGGATGCGACGGTAGACGCCCTCGGTCACCACTCGGTGGCCCTCGCGGATCTGCAGCGTGTTCGACCAGTTGCGACCCAGGTCCATGTGCGAGCGGTGCAGCAGCCAGAGGCCCAGCAGGTAGGCCACGAGCCCGGCGCCCCACGCCCAGTCGCGCGGCTCCCGCTCGGCGAAGGCGAGCAGGTCGGTCGTGAGCCAGAGCAGGGGCAGCAGCAGCAGGCCGATGGCGACCAGGCTCACCAGCACCTTCTCGCGCGTCCCGATGCGGCTCACCGTCACCGGCACCTGGATGCTCAGGCGGATGTGCGGCGTGCGCAGCACGAACATGGCCACGGTGCCGACGAGGTAGGCGGCGGGGGCCAGCCAGGAGGGCACGCGCCGGCCCGCTAGCGTCGCGTGACGGGGCGCGTGGCCCGCGCCAGGAAGAGGATCGCGAAGCAGGTGTCGGCCGGCGTGAGGTAGGTGGGCCGCGGGCTCATCGGGCCCGGGCCGTCGGCCCAGGAACCGTCGCCGGCCTGGGCACCCAGCAGCCAGTGCGCGCCCTCCGCGTACCAGGGGCGCTTGCCGAGCGTCTCCACGTTGAGCACGCGCCCCGCTCTCTCCAGCGAGTAGAGGTGGTAGTACTGCCAGGGCGAGGGTCCGAGCACCTCGCTCTGCTCGATGCCCACGTTGCGCGTGGGATCGAGGTTCTTGTCGAGCCAGGCGAGGGCCTTCTTCAGGCCCGGGTCGGAGCGCACGTCCGACGTGCCCAGCGCATTGAGGCAGATCGCCAGGCTGCAGATGCCCGCGCAGGTGAGCGAGGCGTAGCTTGCGCCGTCCTGCAGGCCCTGCACCACGTAGCCCCAGCCGCCATCGGGTCGCTGGAAGGCTCGCAGGTAGTCGAGCGCGCCCTTCCAGGTCTCCTTGGGCAGCTCGAAGCCCGCCTCGCGGCAGGCGCGCAGTCCCAGGATGGCGACCTGCGTGTTGGAGAAGTCGCCCTTCAAGACCGTGTCCGAGGTGGCGCTCGAGCGGCGCGTGATCACGATCTTCGCCGGCGGCGCACCGGGCCGGCCGGGCTTGGCGCCGGGGGAGGCCTCGGGGGGCGCGGGGGGCGGAGGGGGCGCGACCTTCACTCCCTCAGGCATGTAGCCCTCGCGGCCCACCGTGCCCGGGTAGCCCCACTCGCCGCCCGCGAGCTGCGTGTCCACCAGCCACTGCGCGCAGTGCGCCAGCTTTGCCTGGTAGAGGCGCGGGTTGATCTCCGACAATGCCATGGCCTGCAGCGCCGTGCGGTAGGTGAAGCGCGGCTCGGTCTTGGCCAGGAACTCCACGCCCAG
>JANOFW010000363.1:0-1585 GCA_031413835.1 Planctomycetia bacterium | reverse complement strand
GCGGCGCGGGCGAGGGCGCTTTCGAACATGAGGCGAAGCGTTCCCTCTCCCACCGGTTCCCCCTGGGCGTCGAGGAACACCCGATCCTCTCCGTCGAGGGCAGGGGCCGAGCGTGCGAGGTCAGATAGGAGGGCGTGCAGGTCGATCGTCATGGGGACGACACGCCGGACCTTTCCCTTGGCGGCCTGCGCTTCGATCGTGATCTCGCGGCGCTCAAGGTCGAGGCAGCGCCAAGGCAAGCTCAGGAGTTCGCCCCGGCGCATCCCCGTAGAGAGGGCGGTCACTAGCAGGGGGCGCAGGACGGGAGAGGCGGCCTCCATGAGGGCACGGGCCTCCTGCGCGCTGAGGTAGACCTCGCGCTCCCGGCCGCGCTCGCTCTCCTTCTCGACCCGGCGCACGGGATTAGCCTCCACATGCCCCCGCTTCCAAGCCCACTTGAACACGGCGCTGATGAGGGCGAGGTCGCGGTTGACGGTGGCCCCTGAGGTCGTGACGGTCTTGGGGACCATGCGCCAGGTCTTGCCCACGAGGCGCCGGATCTCCACCGTCCGGGGCGTGCGTCGCTCGTCGGCCCACGCCTGTATCTCCTGCGGCGTGATCGCGCGCAGCTGCTTGGAGGCCCAGGGAGCCTTGAGGATGGGCACGATGCGGCGCTCGTCAGCGACGAGGGTGCTCTTGCGCTTCTGCTGGGTGGCCACGGGGAGGTAGCCCTTCCAGGCTTCGCCAAAGGTCATGTTTTCGCTGTTGGTGTCGCCAAACAAGTCGGCCAGCACGGCGCCGATGGGTTGGCCTGCCACGAGAGCCGCGTGTGTGCGGGCAAGTTTGGCGCGGGCGTCCTCGGAGGTCATGCCGCCCAAGCGCGAGAAGCGGTGTTTCGCCCAAGTGAACCGGATGTAGACGCCGACGCGGTCGGGGCGCGTGAACAGGGTGCCCCAGGGTCTACGTTGCCCAGCACGGCGCCGGCGCCTGCGGGCAGGTTGGATGGAGGGGGCCGCGGGCGCCCCCGTCATGGTCGTTCCCTCTAGCGCCACGGCTAGGCCCTAGCCCGTGACTTGGCGAGGTCGAGGCGGCCCGTCTGTCGGCCCCACAGGCTGGCGGCCATGACCTTCTCCGGGTCGCCTACCTGCTCCACCGCGAGCGCGTCGCGCGAAGTGACGCTGAGGAAGCCGGGCACGTCGTCCTGGATGGCGCCCCAAGGGTTGAAGGCTCCGGGCGAGGTCAGGATCTTGTGCGTGATCTTGGCGACTAGCGCGCGCTTCTTGGCGCTCACGCGCTGGGTGCGGGGTGAACGGGACTTGTGGGAGACTGCGGGCATGGCTTCGATCCTCCTAGATAGGGTCGGGGTCTAGGCTCGTCTGGCGTTAGCGCGTCAGGCGGGCCGCTTCTACGCCGTGACTGTATCCCATCTGAGCAACGTTGCAAGGGCGAGGCCATCCCGCTGAGTGGGTTCTTCCGGTATGCTTCCGGGCCGATCTCCCGCTTCCGAGAGAGCCGCACCGCATGACGCCGAAACAGGGTCCCCTCAAGCCGCGCGACGAGTTTGTCCGCGTCCGCATCACTTCCGAGCAGCGGGGCGAGCTACGCC
>JANOFW010000362.1:0-9726 GCA_031413835.1 Planctomycetia bacterium | reverse complement strand
CGCCCTTGCGAGGCAAATTGTCTTACACCTAGCAACCAGGAGCCCCATCTATGAAGACCCTAAAAGCTTGGCTTTCGCCACGGCGCACGGCGAGCAGGGCGAGCCCGCCGAGCAGGCGGCCCGGTCGTCCCAGCACGACCTCGACCGCACCACGCCCGCCTGGATGCGCCAGCGCGTGCTGGCGCGCGACGGTCAACGTTGCCGCTCGTGCCGCTCGCGCTGGGGCTTGATGGTGCACCACGTCGAGTTCCGTTCGCAGGGCGGCTCCACGCGACCCAGCAACCTGGCTACGTTGTGCACGCGCTGCCACGGCCTGGTGCACGACGGGCTGCTACAGATCGTGGGCGAGGATGCCGCCACGGCCACGTTTCTGGACGCGCGGCAGCGGGCGGTGGCCGCGCCCGCGGCGCCGGCGAACGCGCTCCCGGAGCTGCTGCACACCCCTGCTCCTGCGGCGCTCGACGCGCTGCCCGAGCAGCTCGACACGCTGCTCGAGCAGATCGACGCCGCGTGGTGGCGCCGGCACGCGCACCTGCTCCACATGGGGCCGCGGGGGCTGACGCTTGACGGGGGTCGTGCGTCGGAAGAGGCCAGGGAGCCGGAGGCCCCTCGCGCCTCGTTCGATGCCGCGGCGCTGACCCGCGCCTTCGACTCCATCGTGGGGCAGGATGCGCTGCGCGAGCGGTTCGAGGTGACCGCACGCGGCAGCCAAGCGCGCGGCAACGCATTCCCGCACACGATCCTGCTGGGCCCGCCCGGCACGGGCAAGACCACGATTGCCCAGGCCCTGGCCACGAGCCTGGGGCAGCGGCTGCTGAAGGCCTCGGGGCCGCTGCTGGGCGACGTCCACCAACTGGTGCGCCTGCTGGCCGACCTGCGCCCGGGCGACGTGCTCTTCGTGGAAGAGGTGCACGCCGTGCCGCGGCCGCTGCTCGAGGCGCTCTACGAGGCCCTCGCCGAAGGCTCGATCAGCCTCACGCTGCACACCGGGGCGCAGGCCCGAGCGATCAGGTTCGTGCTGCCCGCCTTCACTCTCGTGGCTGCCACGACCGAGGAAGGCGACCTCCCCGCGCCCTTCCTGGCGCGTTTCGGCCTGCGCGAGGCCCTGGCCCCCTACCGGCGCGAGGTGCTGGCCGAGATCGTGACGCGGCGGGCCGCGGCGGAGGGCTTCATGCTTGAAGCCGGCGCCGCCGCGCGCCTGGCCGCCTTTGCCCGCGCCACGCCGCGCGAGGCGCTGCGATTGCTGGACCGAACGCTTGACGAAGCCGCCAGCCAGGGCACGCGCCGCGTCGGCGCAGAGGCCGTCGCCGCCTGCCTCGCGCGCCTGGGCTACGACGAGCAGGGTCTCGCGCCCCTCGAGCAGCGCTACGTCGCCACCCTGCGGGCGAGCCCTCGTCCCGTGCCCTTGAAGCGCCTCGCGGCCCTCCTCGGCGCCGCCGTCAGCACGCTACTGCGCGATGTCGAGCCCTTCCTCTTCGGCCGGGGCCTGATCGACGTCACGCCCCACGGCCGCATCGCCGCCCTGCGCCCGCAGTTGCTCGAGGCCTGACGCTCCCGTGACACGCCGGACGTCCGGCATGTCACGGCGCGCGAGCTGCCGAGGCATCGGCCGCCGAGAGCGCTGGCCAGTAGCTACCCCCAGGGCTCATCGAGGAAGCGCGCCGACGCCACGAACTGCATCGTCGTGTTGGCCGAAAACGACGATGGCGTGCCCAAGCTGCGCAGGAAGGCGTTCCCGTGGCAGACGAGCGCCACGACCTGGGCGACGGGACCGTTCACGTCAACGCCCAGGTGCCCGAGGCGGATCGAGGCTGATCACCACGAGGTCGTCGAAGGCCAGGGTGCTGCCGGCCTCCGTCCAGAGGCCGACCTCGCCGGAGCCGGGAAAGGTCGTGTCGAGCACGTCGAAGAGGTGGCGCCCGTCGAGGTAGGCCTGGATGCGGTCGCCGACCACAGTCGCGCGCAGCGTGTGCCAGGCGACCGGGTCGAACGCAGGCGTCGTGCCCTGCGGAGCCTCCTGCCCGAGGGGCGTCAGCGCCACGCCCAGGCTGTCCTTGCCCACGAACCGGACCACGCTCTGCTTCCGCGCGTCGGTGCGCCGCAGGTAGAAACTGTGGTCCTCCCGCCCGCGCCAGACCAGGCCCGCCGCCCGGTCCCGGGAGCCGTCGCGGGCCTGGAAGCGCACCGAGACGTCCACGTCCTTCGCGTTCAGTCCATCGAGCACGGCCATCCGGTAGTGGCTGCCGCGGCTCGTCCCGTCCTCGTGCACCAGCACGTTGCCGCTCGCTCCCGCGACGGCCGCACGAACGCGCCAGAACGGCGGCAGCTCCTCGCCCGTCAAGCCCTCGTGAAAGCCCTTCGGCACCTGGCCGACCGCGTCGGCCTCGAAGTCCACGACACGAAGGGCGCTGCCCCAGCGCACCCTCGTCACGGCCATGCTGGCCCCATGCGCACCGTGCACGTCCACCACCAGGTGCCCGGCGGCCCCGCGAGCAATCGGTTGCCGGACCTCCACGGTCCAGCGACCGTCCCTGCAGATCCCGCGGGCCATGCTGGGGCCGGGGACGCCCTCCTCCGCTGCGCTCCAGGCGCGCTCCTCGTGCGTGGGGTACCCACCCGGCCGCTCATCGCCCGAGCGCCAGCTCACGTACACCGAATCGGCGATGTAGAGCTCGCTCTTGGGGTCCTTGTTCAGGTCGCCAACTGCGTCCACGACGTGCCAGCTCACGCGCAGGCAAGTCACATCCTTCGTGGCACATGCGCGAAGCTCCACAGGGAACTCCTGGTCTTTGCTGGACCAGCACATGTCAGGCGCCGCCGTGACGACCAGCGCGGGGGCCTGGGCCCAAGGCGCGTCGCTGCCGTCACCGTCGATCTCTGGTGCAGCCTCGACGGGGATCACCACCAGGGTCGGCAGTCCCTGCGTTGGAGCCGCGGGAGCGGTTGCAGGGGGCGCGGGCGAGGGGCCCGGCTCTTCGGTCGAGGCCCGCCAAGCAGCAATACAGCCGAGCACGAGCAGGAGCAACCAGGAACGGCGCATCGAAGATCCGGGGGGGGCAGTTCATCGTAGTCGCATCGCGTCTCCCCCTCTCGCCGTCGCTCCCGAAGTCCACGCCCCAGTGCCCGTTGGCCTGTGGAGGTGCCTCCGGCTCCGTTCGCAAGCGGCGAGCAGCAGGCGCGTGTCCGTCCCGGTATCATCCCCATGGAGGCTCCACCCATGCATGCCTGCCCCTCGATACTGGTGCGCCATGCGCTTCTGCTCGGCCTCGGTCTCCTGTCGGGTCTCGGTGGTGCGATCGCCGGCGCTCCCGGGGACAATTGGGGCTTCGAGCTTGGCGGTCTCGACGGCTGGACCAAGACGGGGACCGCCTTCGATCAGCAGCCCACGTACGGCGACAACGTGCAGGTGCGGAGCCCCGGTGCCGCGCTCGGGCACGTGGGAAAGTACTGGGTCGGGACGTACGAGGGACGGCCCAACGACACGGTCGCCATCGGGACCGTGCAGGGCGACGAGCCGCAGGGCACGCTCACCTCGCCGGCTTTTTCGGTCGGGACCCGCTACATCCGCTTTCTTGTCGGTGGGGGCTCGGATGTCAAGTCCACGCGCGTCGAGCTGATCCTGGCGGACTCGAAAGAGGAGACGACGGCGGTTCGCACCGCTGCTGGGGTGAACGACGAGACGCTGCGGCCCGTCGAGTGGGACGTGTCCGAGTTTGGAGGCCGGACCGCTCGGATTCGCATCGTGGACTCTTCGGGCGGCCCGTGGGGTCACATCAGCTGCGACGACTTCCAATTTGCAGACCGGTCGATCTCCGACGATCCCCCGCCCAAGAACCTCCCGCCCAGGAAGGAAGGCCTGGACAACACCGAGTTTCAGCAGGCGCTCGCGGCGTCGGGGCTGACGGATGCACAGGTCAAGGAGTCCCAGGGGAAGCGCATCCCGCTCGTCATCACCACCGCGAAGGGCGCTGCGGCGCCACGGGCGTACTTCGCCGACGGGTCGAGCGTCGGCCTCATCCCCGCCGATGCGCTGGATGGGAACGCGAAGCTCTCGGAGATCCTTGCGTCCTCGGCGGAGCAGGTCCCGGAGCGTGCCTCCCTGCCCGAGGTCAAGAGAAGTGATCTTCCAGCCGTGTTCGACAACATCGACTTCCAGACGACCTACCGGAACCAGGGCGAGCGAGGGACCTGTTGCGTGTTCGGCCCGATCGCGGCGATGGAGGCCGTCTACAAGCGCACGGGTTACGGCGACCTCGACCTCTCCGAGCAGTACGGGAACTGGCTCAAGAATGTGACGAAGCTCCCCGCCTCAGCCGAGCACGACCTCTACGCACGCGAGCACGCGGAATCCTGGGAGACGGTACCCGGGTCGTTCTCGGCGGGCCTCGGCTGCGTCGGGGTGACCCAGCTCCTCAAGCAGTACCGCACGTGCGACGAGGTGCAGATGCCCTACGTCGAGAGCGGGAGCTACGAGAACGTAGCGGTGTGGCCGTCCTACGCGCGGTTCGGGCTGCAGACCTTCATGTGGAACGTCAACACGACCCCGCAGCACCCGATCAACCTCTGGAACTTCGAGCCGGAGCAGATGAACTTGGCGGTGCGGGAGGGACTCCGCTACGGAGTCAAGCGGAGCACCGTCCTTGCGGGCGACGAGTTCCGCGACACGGGCTTCCTCGAAGCCCTGGTCGTGTCGGGAAGGGACGTGATCTTCTCCATGAACCTCGTCGGCCAGACATCGGCATTCAACCCGCGGGATCCCGTCTGGCGGCGCCTGCCCGGCGCGCCCCCCGGTGGCGGTCACTGCATGCTGATCGTCGGCTACGACCGCGAGCGGGAGTTCTTCATCGTCAAGGACAGCTATGGATCCCACGCTCGGGACCCGGCGAGCTTCGACGCCAGATGGAACGACCTCATGGCGCCCCGCTACCACGGGCATGTCTTCATCGACTATGCCTACCTGACCAGCGCGATCAGCGAGGCGTGCTTCATCTCCGAAGTCGAGATTCCCGCGGCGCAGTTCCCCCAGCGGCTCCTCGGCCTGTGGGACGTCTCCATCCGCCGCCTGAGCACGGGTGCGCAGGTCTCGCAGGGCGTCCTCGCGTGGCGGCGCATGCCGTTGCGCACCTCGGTGGGCTCCGACGAACCGACGCAGACCCGACGGATCGGTGACTTCCACGACGACGCACACGGGGACTTCCGCGTGAACGGCGAGATGCCCGTGATGCCGCCGTCACGGCAGAACGTCACGCTCTACGTGAACTTCGACCACCCGGCGACGACGTGGAGCGAAGCGTCCGGGAGTCGTGTCGTATGCGAGTTGGAGAACATCTCGAACCTGCGAGTCCGTCCGGCGTTCCTTCGTGGGCGATTCCTTCCGCCCACGACCGGCACGGGAGGCCGCACCGTGTTCGGCGTCCCGATCGGCGACCTTGAGCTCACGGCAACGCTGCGGAACTAGTGCGACGTCCCCAGAGTCTCGCGGCAGCGGTTCCGGGACGGCTCCCAGCGCGCCGTCCGTGAAGCGCCGCGGGACTCACGAAACGCGGCACTAGGAGTCCTGGCCGAGGGCCAAGCCAGGGTCGGGCTCGAGAGGTCTCAAGCGGGAGGAACACCGTCGGTCCCAGGTCCAGCGAGGCGAGCCCCGGACACAGCTCGTTGATCGACAGGCAGCGCCGGAGCCCCTCGAACCAGGCGTCCACCGACATCGCGGCCAGACGCTCCCACCGTCCCGACAGCCATCCCCAACGCTCATCGACAAACCGGACCGACGCCACGAACTGCATCGTCGTGTTGGTCGTGAATGCCGCTGGCGTGCCCACGCCGCGCAGGAACGCGTTCCCGTGGCACACGGGCGCCACGGCCTGGGCGAGGGGACCGTTCACGTCAACGCCCAGGAGCGCGAGACGGGTCGAGGTTGATCACCACAAGGTCGTCAAAGGCCAGGATGCTGCCGGCCTCTGTCCACAGGCCAACCGTGCCAGCGTCGGGGAGCGTCGTGTCGAGCACGTCGAAGAGGTGGCGTCCGTCGAGGTAGGCCTCAATGCGGTCCCCGACCACCGCCGCACGCAGCGTGTGCCAGGCGACCGGGTCGAACGCAGGCGTCGTGCCCGGATCACCCTACCGGCCGACGGGCGGCAGGTCCACACCCAGGCTGCCCGTGCCCACGAACCGGACCTCCTCTTGCCCCAGCGCGCTGGAGTGCAGCAGGTAGACATTGTGGTCGTCCTGCCCGCGCCAGCTGAGCCCCGCCCCCCGGGCCCCCCCGCCCACTCGGGCCTGGAAGCGCACCGATACGTCCACGTCCTTCGCCCTCAGGCCATCGAGCACGGCCAGCCGGTGGTGAGTGCCGGGGCTCGTCCCGTCCTCTTGCACCAGCACGTTGCCGCTCGCACCCGCGACGGCGGCGCGAACGCGCCAAGACGGCGGCGCCCCCACGCCCGCCGGAGGCGCGCACGTCGCGGCGCGCCCTCGTGGGGGACGCGGCGTCAGTTCACGCCGACGACGGTGAACGAAAGGTCGTAGTCGTTGACCAGGGGGTTGCCGAGGCTCGCCGAGAGCACGGCGTCCTTGGGGATGTGCAGGTGCCACGTTGTACCGCCGAGATCAAGACCGGCGCCGAGGGGCTTCGCCGGGACGAGCTGCAGGACGCTCCCGAGCACCGTCGCGTAGACCGTGCGGACCTCGGCGCCCGACGACAGGGTGATCCCGAGGAGGCCGGGCCCGACCTGGAGGGCGGCATCGTACGTCACCGTCAGGACCGGGACCGCCGGGACGTTCACCATCGCGCCGGGGAAGGGGTCCGACGACAGGACGTGCAGGGGCGTCGCGAGCAGGTCATTCAGGTACTTCAAGAGGCCCGGGCTCACCGTGAAGCCGTCGGCCGGGTCGAGCGTGTGCAGCCGCCACGCGACTTGCTCGGCGACTTCCGCGGCCCACGCCGACGAAAATGCGGAAATGCGCTCGCCCGGCGGGACGAACAACCATCCGTCGTCGGTGGGGAACTCCTCGCCGAGCCCGTCGACGTACCGCTCGGCCGCGAACTCGTCGCCGACGTCCTCGAAGCGGCCCCCGACCTTCGTCCGCTGCTGCCCCGTCGGTCGCACCCACGCGCCCTCCGACCCCGCGTTGTGGATCTCCCACGCAACGGAGAGGTCGGCGAGTTCAAGGCTCGCCGACGCGGTCAGGACAGGCGTCGTGAACGCCTTGATGCGCAGGTTGGTGTCGGTGAGCGTCACGATCTCGTCGCCCTCGTAGCAGGCGACCGTGGTCAGGTCCTGCCACGTCGTGCCGTTGGTGCTCACGTAGCTCTGGCCGGGCGCGGCGTGGACCTCGTTCTTGTCGCCCGCCGGTCGTTCGAGGGAGAGGGCGCCCGGCCACCCGTGGTCCCGCTGACGTCCCCGCAGCACCACACCGAACTTCTGACCCTTGCTCACCTTGACAGGGACCGGCAGCTTGACCGTGAAGTACCCCTTCATCGGGAGGGAGACCTCAAACGTAGCCGCCGGCCCCGCTGGACTCGTGGGTCCACCCACGGGGTCGAGGTAGACGCGCACCTCGTAGTCCATCGCATCGTCATAGAACTCGAAGAGCCCCACGGCGGCGACGTACTCGTCTGCCACGGCGCTGAACACGTTTCCCTGCCAGGATGCGAGGGCATCGGACCCTTGGGCGTGTAGCAGCATCGAGTCGATGTCGCCTCGGGTGTCCCACTGGTAGTTGCGCGCATAGTTGCCGACGGGTTCGCCGGTGAACGCGACCGGTTGGACGGCAAAACTCCGGTCGTAGTACGAGATCCAGAAGTGTCCCTGGTCCCACATGGCAGGCGACCCGTCCTTGACGAGGAACGCTCCGTTGCCGGGCGGAACCCGATCGATCGGCGCGACGGACGGGTGCGAACAGAAGAACCGGTTCCGGTCGAAGGTGTCGTCCCAACCGAGGATCGTGACGGCGTGGATCTCCCATCCGGGCATCGGGACGTACATCGTGTTCTGCGCGGTGTCGATGCCCCATGCAAGAGCACAGGCCGCATACAGCCCTCCAAGATGCGTCACGGCCCACTTGATCCAGCAGAGATCGAGCGGGCCCTGGCGCTCGGGGAGGAAGAACACGTTCTGCACGTGGACGCGCGCACTCAGCCGCGTCGACCCGCTGTCCCTGGTTCCGCACAGGTCGAACTCGGCGTGGTCGACGGGACCGCGCCACGACGAGAGGTAGGGGACGCAGTAGATCGCGGCCCCGCCCTTGAAACACGCTGCGCCGTCCCAGCCGCCGAGCTGGAGGTGGTTCTCTGAGAGATCGCGCACGTTCTCCGGCGCGATGGACGACTCGAGGGACCCGAGCGCCGCGTACGTCCAGCACATGCCGCACCCGCAATCGCTGCCCCACGCCGGCGTCGCCCGTCCGAGCTCGCGGAGGTCGTACGTTGCCGGGAAGACGCACAGGCCCCCGACGCTCGGCGGAGGGACGGGCGAACCGAGCGCACCGCCGGCCCGCTCGAAGTCCTCTGGGCGAAACCGCGGAGGCGTCTGCTCGGCAACGGCCAGGCCCGCTTCGGCGTCGACTTGGTACGCGACGTACGCGGGGTTCTCGGGCACGAGCACCCACTGCGGGGCTCCTCCGCCGGTCGCTCCGCCCGACCCGCCCCCACCGCACGCGAGGAGTGCGAGGAGCGCGGTGACGCCGATCGTGCCTCGAACAAGGTTCCCGAGGGTGCACGTCATGTTCGCCTCCTTGGGCCGCAGGCGACGGCACAGCCAGCCGAGCGTGGGGCGTCACCTCACCCCCACCGACGACGAAACTCTAGATCCGCGGCGCCGTACGATGCAAGGGTCGATGTACTGACGGCGCTCGGCGGGAGCGTCCGGGGGACGCGCCAAGCCGCGAACGCGGCCACGGCGCGCAACGAAAGCGATGCTCGCCCCGGCGCGCCCTGACCTCCGCACGCGCGCGCCGCTGCCTGCGTGACCGGGGCGGACTCCGTGGCGGAGAGAGGGATGGGACCGCTTCCCTCCACAGAGTCCGCTACGATGCAACACGTGCCCGCTCCCGCAGGCCCCCTCTCCGCCGAGCAGTTCCTCGAGCTGGCGCTCGACGCGCCCGAACGCGAGCTTTGGGACGGCAGCATGTACGTCCGCGAGCCCGCCGGCAGCTACTCCAGCCGCGTGAACGCCGAGCTGGTGCGGCGCATCGCCAACCATGTCGCCGAGCGCGGCCTGGGCTTCGTGACCGAGTCCTCCGCGGGATTCATCGTCCGGCGCGGCCCGGATCGGGTCCTCGCGCCCGATGTCGCGTTCGTGCGCGCGGGACGCCCCTGGCCCGAGGTGGGCTTCTTCGAAGGCGCACCCGACTTGGCCGTCGAGGTTCGCTCGCCCTCGCAGACATGGGAGGCCACGCTGACCCGCGGTGGCATCTGGCTGGCCCACGGCGTTTCACTGGTCTGGCTGGTGGACAGCACCCAGGCGCGCGCGGTGGAACTCCGGCCGGAGACGCAGCCGGTGCTGCTCGGCCCGGAGGGCGTGCTCCGGGGCGACCCCGTCCTGCCCGACCTTGAGCTCCGACTCGACAGCCTCGGGGTCCCGGCCCCGCGCCCCTAGCCCAACTTCCGCAGTTCACCGGGGCCAGTCCTTTTCTGGCAGGGACTTACGTCCGTCGAGGGGGTCGAGTCGGCACTACATTCCGGGGAGGTGTCGTGCGCGCAGGCGGGCGGGAACGTCCACGCCCAGCCGT
>JANOFW010000361.1:0-6644 GCA_031413835.1 Planctomycetia bacterium | reverse complement strand
CTTTTGCTTTATCTCCTTTCTGGTCATACCCAAAATTGTGCCATTCAAGTAGATGTTCTCCCGCCCGGTCAGTTCAGGGTGAAAACCTGTTCCTACTTCCAGCAGGCTGGCAACACGGCCCTTGATGGTTACCCGTCCAGTTGTCGGCTCGGTAATGCGGCTCAAAATCTTCACGCGACCGATCGCGAGGTGCTGCTCTTGAAGGAGGTCGAGGGCCTCTCCTACGAGGACATGGCCGAGGTGCTCGACCTGCCGGTGGGCACCGTGCGCAGCCGGCTGCACCGTGCGCGCGCCGAGATGCGACGGCGCATCGCCCCGGTCCTGTGAACGTGAGGCTGCGTTGACGCCCTCTCGTACTCCTGGCGGCCTGTCTCCCAGCAGCAGCGACGACGAGCTGCTCAACGACCTGCTCGACGGTCGCCTGGGCGCAGCCGAGACGCGCGCGCTCGAGGCGCGTCTCGAGCGCGAGCCGCTCCTGCGGGAGGGCTACGACGAGCTGCTGCGCACGCGGGAGCTGTTCCGCGCCGCCCCCGATCCCGAGCCGCCCGCCGATTTCACCGCGCGCGTGCGGGCGCGGCTCGAGGCCGAGCTGGCCGCGTCCCCGCCCCCCGCGAGGCAGGCCGGGCAGCTCGAGCTGGCTCCGGGGATGGTGCCGGAGCCGGCGCTGTCCTCGGTCCCGGAGGTGCCGCGCGTGTGGCGGCGCCTGATGGTGACCGCCTACGCGGCCGCGGCCCTGCTGATGGTCGGCATCGGAGTGGTCTCGCTGCAGCGCGGCAAGCAGAGCGAGACGCACCCCGGCGCAGCGCGCAACGGCGCGGCAGCCCCGATCGAGACGGCACGCAGCACCGCCGCGCCGCTGGAGGCCGCGGGGGGCTGGGACGACGAGGCCGAGGTCGCGGCGCGCAAGCAAGACAAGAAAGACCTGTCGGACGCCGACGCTGCGACGCTCCCTCCCCTGCAGGCGGGTGGGAAGGCCGAGAGCCCCAAGGGAGAGAGCCCCCAGGGAGAAAGCAAGGAGTCGCAGCGCGTCGGCGAGCTGGCGGCGCCGGCCAGCGCCGGCGCGCGCGGGGCACCGCGGCCGGGGCCCGGCGGCAGCGTCCGGCCAGGCCTGCGCGAGCCGAGCGACATGGCACCTGCAGCACCCGCCACCGCGCCACCCCCGATGCTGCCTCCCGCGGCTCCCGCGCCGGCGCCGACGGCGCCTGCCGCCGACCCGACGGGTCAGCCTGGGTCGGGCGAGGGCGCCGGCGAACCCGCGCCCGAGCCGGCTCCCACCCTGCTGGCTCCCGCCCTGCCAACCGAGCCCGTGGCAAACGTCTTGCTGCTCGAGGCCCGCACGGCGGTCGAGGGGCGGGCGCTCGTGGCCCGGGTGCTCCGCGGCCCTGGCGGTCGCGACGCCGACACGGAGGAGGCCCTGGGCGGCTTCACGCGCGTGGGGCTGCGGCGTGCGGACGAGCGCGCAGACAGCCTGCTCCTGGCGCGACTGCGAGCGGCCGCGCCGGCCGCGGCGGACTTGCCCGCGAGCCCGCCCTCCGGCGGAGAGGCGCCCACGCCCGCCGCGGGTGCTGCCGCGCCCGGCCCGACCGTGCTGGCCGACTTCTGGCAGGACCTGAGCCCGGAGCAGCAGGCGCGCCTCGAGGCCCTGCTCGGTCCCCTGCCCGCCCCTGCGGTGGCGCCTTCCGCAGGCGGCGGCGGGGCCGTGCCCACGCCGCCACCCGCCCTGCCGCGCCGGGTGCGCATCGTCATCACGGCGGCGCGCTGAGCCAGGCGGCGCCGCCGCGTCCGCGGCCAGGCGTACGCTTGGGGTGATGCGCTGGCGAACCTTCCTCCTCGTCGCCGCGCTGCTCTGTCTCGGGGGCTATGCGCTCATGCGCCTGGGCGGCGGCGGAGCGGCGCGCCCCGGCGCGCGCGCGCCGCAACGCCCGGCGGCCCTGGAAGAGGCCTGGCGCGCGCATCTCGCGGGTCGTTCCGACGACCTCAACCGGCGGCTCGAGGCGCTCGTGCGCGAGCCGCCCAGCGACCCGCGTGCGCAGGACGAGGTGCGCCTGCTGCGCGCCCACGCCACGGCTGACGTGGCGCTGCTGCTGCAGCTGGCCGAGGGCCAGGGCGTGTCCAGTCGCGCCGTGGTGGCCGCGGCGCAGCGCGCGCTGGCGCGCGGCACGGGCGGGGCCGCGGCGCGCGAGCGCTGGAGCGCGCGCTTCGCGCGCGACTTCCCGAGTTCGTGGGCCTGCTCCGAGGTCTCCGAGGGGCTGCCGCGGTGAGCGCCGTGGCCCCCGGCCCCGCCCGGCGCCGACGCGCCGCGAGCGTGCGACCCGCGCCGCATCCGGGCGACGGCGTCGAGGTCCTGGCCGGCGTGCAGGAAGCGCGCCGCGCGGCGCTGGCGCAGCTGGGCGTGCGTACGGTGGAGGATCTGCTGCGCCTGGCGCCGCGACGCCACGAAGACCGGCGCCGGCCGACGCCGCTGAGCTCGGTGGTGCCCGGGCCTGCCGTGCTGGTGATCGGGCGCGTCCTGCGCTCGCGCGCGCGCCGGCTGCGCGGCGGGATCTCGCTGCTCGAGGCCCGGCTCGAGGATCCGACGGGCAGCCTCGAGGCGCGCTGGTTCCTGCGCGGGTTCCTGCCACGTCCCCTGCCGCAGGGCGCGCGCTACGCGCTCTACGGGGCGGCGCAGCTCGTGGCGGGCCGTTGCGTGCTGCTGGGGCCGGAGCGCGAGCGTCTGGGGGAGGAGGACGCGCCCAGCGACCAGGGCCTGGTGCCCGTGCATCCGCTCACCCGCGGGCTCTCGGCTGCCGTCCTGCGGCGCCTGGTGCGCGCCGCGCTGCCTGCCGCCGACGCCGTGCTCGACCTCCTGCCCGCCGAGGTGGCGCGGGCCCAGGGTCTGCCCGCGCTGCGCGAGGCCTTGCCCACGCTGCACTTCCCCCTGCGCCTGGAGGAGGCCGAGCAGGCGCGCCGTCGCCTGGCCTTCGACGAGCTCTGGCTGCACGAGCTGGCGCTCGCTCGCCGGCGTCGGCGGCGCGCGGCCCTGGACGCGCCCGCCGTCGTGCTGACCGCGACGGTCAACGAGCGCATCCGCGCGCGCCTGCCGTTCACGCTCACGAGCGCGCAGGAGCGCGTGGTCGAGGAGGTGCTCCGCGATCTGGCCCAGCCCCATCCCATGCGACGCCTGCTGCAGGGCGACGTGGGCAGCGGCAAGACCCTGGTGGCGGCCTATGCCATCCTCGGCAGCGTGGCCGCCGGTCGGCAGGTCGCGTTCATGGCGCCCACCGAGGTGCTGGCGCAGCAGCACGAGGCCACGCTCGGCCGGCTGCTCGCGGGCAGCCGCGTGCGCCTGGCCGCGCTGGGCTCCCGCGTCCGCGGACGACGCCGCGCCGCCGTCCTAAAGGCCCTGGCCGCGGGCGAGGTGCACGTGCTGGTGGGCACGCACGCGCTGGTGGAAGCCGACGTGCGCTTCCGCTCCCTGGGCCTGGTCGTGGTGGACGAGCAGCACAAGTTCGGCGTGCTCCAGCGCCACGCGCTGACCGAGCACGGCGTCGGCCCCGGGGGGCGCACGCCCCACACGCTCCTGATGACGGCCACGCCCATCCCGCGCACGTTGGCGCTCACGCTCTACGGCGATCTGGACGTGAGCGTGCTCGACGGGCTGCCGCCGGGGCGCCGGCCGGTGGAGACCTGGGTCGTGCGGCCCCGCGAGGGAGCGCGCGTCATGGCGCGCGTGAAGCAGGCCCTGGCCCGCGGCGAGCAGGCCTTCGTGGTCTACCCGCTGGTCGTGGGCGGCGAGGCGGGCAGCGTGCGCGACGCCACCGCGGGCGCCGAGCGTTGGCGCCGCGCGCTGCCCACGCGGCGCGTGGGGCTGCTCCACGGACGCCTGCCGGCCGCCGACAAGCAGCGGGTGCTGGAGGCCTTCCGTGCGCGCGAGCTCGACGTGCTCGTGGCCACCGTGGTGGTCGAGGTGGGCGTGGACGTGCCCAACGCGACGCTGCTGATCGTCGAGCACGCCGAGCGCTTCGGCCTCACGCAGCTCCACCAGCTGCGCGGACGCGTGGGGCGCGGCTCGGCGCCCTCGCTGTGCGTGCTCGTGGACCGCTCCGCCGCCGGCGGCGCGCCGCGCCTCGAGGTGCTCGTGCGCACGCACGACGGCTTTCGCGTGGCCGAGGAGGATCTCGCCCTGCGCGGCCTGGGCGACCTGCTCGGCACGCGCCAGAGCGGCGCGCCGGGCTTTCGCGCCGCGCGCCTGCCCGGCGACCTGCCGCTGCTCGCGCGCGCGCGCGAGGCGGCTCGCGCCCTGCTCGAGAGCGACCCCGGCCTGCGCCGGCCGGAGCACGCCGCGCTCGCCGCGCGCCTGGGGGAGCTGGAAGCGCAGGGCGGCGAGCTGGGAGGGTAGGGGGCGCGGGGGGACCCCCGCGCAGACGCGCCCGTGACCTCCCCCCGCGCCCCCCGGCCTCTCGGAGGCCCCGCGACCCTGACAGCGTCGTACGGTGGCCCCTCCCGCACTGCGGCGGATGACGACGGGATGACCCGTGCGGCCGACCCTCGCCCGGTCCGATCGGAGAGTCCATGCGCCAGCGTCTCGCCCCGGTCCTGCTGCTCGCCCTGGTCGCCCCGCTGGCGCTCGCGGCGCTCGACCGGGGAGGTCGCCCCGGCCCCGGGGGCAGCGCGTGGGCCGACGATCCGCCCAAGCCCAGGCGCCCCAGGCCCAAGGAGTTCGACTTCGGCCCCTCCGACTCGCCGGTCACCCCCGGCGACGGGCCCGCGGCCCCGCTGGCGCCCACCAGCGCCGAGCCCGCGCCGGCGGCTGGCGACCCCGAGGCGGTCGCCATCCGCAAGGAGATCGCGCGGCTCACGACCTGGCCCGCGCGCGACGGCGTGCACGCGGCCGAGTCGCTGCTGCTGCGCGGCGCGGTGACGAGGCCCTTCCTGGTCGAGGCCCTGGCCGGCGGCGAACGGGCGCTGCAGCCGGGCGCGGCCTGGGTGCTGGGACGCGTGGGCGACCCGGCGCACGTCGTGCCGATCCTGCAGGCGGCGGCGCGCCTGAACGGCTACCGCGCGGAGACCTTCTTCGACGCGGCCCAGACGCTCGACGTGGACAGCACGAAGAAGTGGCTGCTCGGCTTCCTGAGCCTGGACCGCGCGCAGCTGCGCGAGGAGGCCACGCGCTACCTGATGAAGGTCGTGGATGCCTCCGACGCGCCGAGCGTGACGCGCCTCTCGGACAGCGACAAGGTGGGCGCCCGCGTGGCGGGCCTCAGGCTGCTCGAGCCCGTGGCCGCCCCCGACATCGAGGAGCGCCTCGTGCGCGCGCTCAGCGACGTCTCCCCGCCGGTGGCGCGCACGGCCTCCGGCCTGCTGTCCTTCCGCGCGCGCGAGGCCGAGCTCTCGCGCTTGAACGCCTTGGCCCGCGACGGCGAGGCGCGCGAGCGCGCCTACGCCGTCCTGGCGCTCGCCGACTGCTCCCGCTCCCGGGCGCTCAACGCCTTCGAGGAGCCCACGGTCATGGAGCTCGTCGGCCGCCGCGGCCTGCTGCATCCCGACAAGCTCAACCGCGTCTGCGCCGCGGTGGGCCTCGCCTACGGGGCGCTCGACACGCAGGAGGCGTCCGTGGGCGCGCTGCTCGACGGCACCGTGATCGACATGCTGATCGACGCCGTGGGCGGCGACCACTACCGCGACTTCGAGGTGCTCTCCGACTCGGTCTTCGGGGCGCTGCGGCGCCTCTCCGGCCAGGACTTCCCCTCCACGGCCGTCGCCTGGGCGCAGTGGTGGCAGCGCGAGCGGGGCTCGTTCCACGCGCGGCGCTCGCTCAAGGATCTCACCTCGGCGGACTTGCCCTTCGCCTCCGTGCGCTTCGAGGCGGTGGGCAAGGACGGGGCGCGCCGCGGGGCGCTGTTCCTGCCGCAGGAGGCCGGCCTGCGCCCGGCTTCGCTGCTGCTGCCGCGCGACGTGTTCCTCTCGCTGGTCGAGGCGCTCAAGGACCTGGGCATCTTCGAGGGCCGGCCCCACGGTCGCCCGCGCTCCGACGAGCACGTGGCCGTGGTGCTCACGGTGCGCAACCAGGAGTCGCGCGTCACCGTGGCGGCGAGCGAGGACGCGAGCGGCTACGCCGTCCTGCGCGCGCGCTTCGTCGGGCTGGAGGAGGCCAACCTCTGGCAGCAGTACCGCGACACCGACCGTTGGCCCGACCCGACCACCTGGTGGGAGCAGCAGTCGCGCGAGATGGAGCAGGCCGAGCCCGAGCTCAGGCTCGAGCTGCTGCGTTCGGCCGTGGTCAACGCCTGGGACGACCTCCCGGGCGACGCCGAGCGCATCGACGCCCTCGATCGCCTGGAGGCGGTGGGCGGCGGGTTGACCGCGGTGCAGGCGAAGACGTTGCTCACGGCCGCCGCGCAGCGTCCCACGATGACCGCGCTCGAGCTGCGCGCCGTGCGCTTGGCGCTGGCGCTGGGCCCGCCGGCGGAGACGCGCCTCTCCGCGGTGGAGGCCCTCTCGGCGCGCAACGAGCCCGAAGCGGTCGCGCTGCTGGCCAGCCTGCTGGCCGACAGCGGGGTCGAGAGCGTGCGCGGCGCCTTCGCCGACGCGCGGCCCACCGTGCGCCAGGCCGCGGCGCGCGCGGCCACCGACCTGATCGACCAGCTCGACGCCACGCTCGATCC
>JANOFW010000360.1:0-2377 GCA_031413835.1 Planctomycetia bacterium | reverse complement strand
CTCGCTCGCGGCGCTCGACGGTCCGGGCCCCGAGGTCACGCAGCCCTTCCCCGGCTACCGCATCGACGGCCTGCTGGGCGAGGGCGGCATGAGCAAGGTCTACGCCGCCACCTTCCTGTTCAACGGCGCGCGCGTGGCGCTCAAGGTCTTGAAGCCGGTGATCGGCCTCAGGCCCGACTTCGTGGCGCGTTTCGAGGAGGAGGCCCGGCTGCTCATGCGGCTGGAGCACCCGGGCATCGTGGCGGCCTTCGAGGCCGGCCGGGCAGGCGGCCATCGCTTCTTCTCGATGGAGCTGGTGGGCGGCTCGACGGCGCAGGAGATCATCGAGCAGCGCGGCCACCTGACCAACGCCGAGGCGCTCTCGATCACCTGGCAGACGGCCAAGGCGCTCGACTACCTGCACCAGCAGGGCCTGCTGCACCGCGACATGAAGCCGGCCAACGTGATGGTCGAGCCCGACGGCCGCGCGCGGCTGATCGACCTCGGCCTGGTGGCACGCATGCAGGCTCAGGGGGGCGCGGGGGGCGGCGAGGAGGCGCAGGTCCACACCGTGGGCACCGTCGAGTACCTCTCGCCCGAGCAGGCGCGCGGGCGCGCCGACCTGGACGCGCGCAGCGACATCTACAGCCTGGGCGTGTCGCTCTACCACATGGTGGTGGGCGAGGTCCCCTTCCAGGGCGCGACCGACATGGAGGTCATGGCCAAGCAGATCATGGCCTCCATGGACCACGACAAGGTGAAGACCCGGCGCATCTCGCCCGAGCTCAACTTCTTCATCGCCAAGATGACCGCCAAGGAACGCGAGTCGCGTTTCGCCTCCTTGGCCGAGGTGATCCGCACCGTGGGGGGCTACCTGCCCACGGGCGTCGTGCCGGTGGACCTGGGCGCGCCGCCGCGCGTGCTGCCGGTGGCGGCCAGGCCGGCGGGGAACCCACCTACCCTCAAGCCCGTCAGCGTGCCCACGCTCAGGCCCATGGCGGTGCCTATGGTGAAGCCCGTCGGCGTGCCCACGCTCAAGGCCATGACGGCGCCCACGGCGAAGCCCGTCGGCGTGCCCACGCTCAAGCCGATGGCCGTGCCGACGCTGAAGCCCGTGGCAACTCCTACGCTCAAGCCCCTCCCCGTGCCCACGGCCACGCCCCTGCCTGCGCCCACGGTCAAGCCCGCCACCCCGCCCACGCTCAAGCCGCTGCCGGCACCCGGTGTCGCGACGGCAGCCGCTCTGGCTCCCAAGCCCGAGAGGCCCCATCCCTTCAAGGGCAGCGCTCCGATCTCCAAGAAGAATCGTCCCTAGGTCGATGGCCTCCGACGCCCCGTCCTCCGCTCCCTGGTACCGGGACGGGCTGCGGTTCCACTGCACGGCCTGCGGCCACTGCTGCACAGGCCTGCCGGGCTATGTGTGGGTCACCGAGGAAGAAGTCGAGCGCATGGCCCGCTTCAAGGGCCTGTCCACCCAGCGCTTCATGCGCGAGAACGTGCGCCGTGTGGGCAAGCGCCTCTCGCTCGTCGAGCGCAAGAACGGCGACTGCGTGCTCTTGAAGGACGGCAAGTGCAGCGTCTACCCCGTGAAGCCCGTGCCCTGCAGCACCTTCCCGTTCTGGGACGGCCCGCTCGCCAGCAAGGAGTCCTGGAAGGAGACGGCCGTGCGTTGCGAGGGCATCGGCCAGGGCGATCTGTATCCGCTCGACGAAGTCGAGCGGATACAGAGTGGCGACCCGACGCCGCTGCTCGAGCGCCACGCTGCGGCTGCCGCCGCGGCGGCTGCCTCCGTGGCCAAGCCCGCCCCAGCTCCCGCCGTCCTGTCCCCGTCGGGCGGTCATTCGAGCGTCGCCTCACCGGCCCAGTGGGCGGCCGCGCTGGCCGACCTCGAGGCGCTCTACGCCGAGCTCGACGCGGAGCTCCCGCGCCACCGTATGACATGCGTGGCCAGCGGCGACTGCTGCGACTTCGACCGCTTCGGCCACCGGCTCTACGCCAGCACCCTCGAGGCCGAGTGGTTCTTCCGCCACGCCCCCGATCCGCGCGTAAACGCCAACGAGCGCCACTGTCCCGCCTGGGGGGCCGATCGGCTGTGCAAGGCGCGCGTGGGGCGCATGCTGGGCTGCCGCACCTTCCACTGCGGCCCCTACCCCGGCAACCGCCCCGAGGACGTGCACGAGCCCTACCACGCGCGCATCCAGGCACTCCACGAGCGCCACGGCATCCCCTATGCATACCGCGACGTGCTCGACTGGTCCAAGGAGCGGCGTCCGGTGGCACCGCCCGCCCCGTAGGTGAGTAGCCGGTGCCTGACCCCAACTACTCACCGACCCCAACTACTCACCCAAGGAGCGGCGGCCGGTCGCACCGCCTGCCCCGTAGACTCTCGGCCCATGCG
>JANOFW010000359.1:0-4170 GCA_031413835.1 Planctomycetia bacterium | reverse complement strand
CCCGCCGAGAGGCGGCACGGCCGGCATCGGCGGCGGCGGCGGGGGCGGCTCCTCGCCGGCCCGGGCCGCGGGCCCTGCAGGCGGCAGCGCGCCCGCTGCAGGAGCCCCGTCCGCCCAGGTCGGTGCCGCCAAGCCGCAGAGGCCCAGACCCAGCACCGCAACGCACCTTGCCCGACGGGTCAGCGCTTGCATGGATCCTCCCACCCCGGGACTCGCGAGAACCCCGACCGCGAACCAACGCCTCCACGCCGCCCCATCGATGCTTGGGCGTAGTGCCTGGAGGAGGAGAACGTCAAAATGTCATCGTGAGGTCATGCGGCCGGACCATAGCGGACAGCAGCGACTGCCCGCGCCCCAGGAGCCGGCACGGGACGACTCCCTACCCAGCACCACAGGGCCAGGTGGCTGCCGAGACCTCCTGCATGGGAGCGGCCCAGCTCCGCCCCCCCACGCCTGCGGGTGCCGGGCACCGCGCGATGAAGGGCTGCCGTGGTGCGGGAACCCAACACCCTGCTCCGCGGCTCCCCGTTGCGCGGCGGCTGGCCCCTGCGTACCCTCCCGCGCAGGTCCCCGCCGGCGGGGGTAGGGCGGTGGCCGTTCCTGGAGGGTTCGATGAAGACTTCGATCCGCTCGGTGGCGGTGGTGGCGCTCGCCCTCGGAGCGCTGGGCGCCGCGGGGTGCGGCAACGAGCGCGTGATCGCCGCCTTCGGCGACATCACGCTCACCGGCATCTTCCTGGATGGGACGCCGGGACCGGGATGCACGGTGGGCGCGCCAGGACCGTTCCCCTCCACGCCGACCGAGTTCGCCCTCACGGGGACCGGTTTCGCGACGATCCCTGGCAACCAGGTGACGGTCCGGTTCTTTGCGTCCTCCAGCGCCGTGGCGTACGTGCCGGGCCCCACGCCCTTCCTGGGCGGCACGTCCGGCACCGTCGATGTGACCGCGACGGTGTTCAGCGACACGCTGATCTGCGGCCTCACGCCCGACGCTCTCGTGTGCGGCGTGGTGTCGATCGACGCCTTCGTCGAGGCCATCCTCCTCTCGGGCGTGCGCGACGACTCGGTCTCGGCACCTACGTTCGTCGTCACGTTCAGCGCTCCCGTCATCGCCTTCATCACGCCTGACTGCTTCGGTTCGCTCACGCCGACGCCGTTCACGATCACGGGAGTGTCCTTCGGCCCGGACGGCCCCGTCACGATCCGCATGTTCTCCAACGACGACCAGGCGATCTTCAACGACGGGACGGCGCACTCGATCGACATCCAGGGGACCGTCACCGGGGGCCTGGGCACCACGATCACATCGATCACGCCCCGCGTGACGAACAACGTAACCCCGGCCGCGAACCCGCTCCAGAGCGTCTCGGATCCGCTCGAGAGCGTGGGCGTGCAGGTGTTCCTGCGCAACGGCAGCTGCTCGCCGGGCGGCCCGGCCGCGCCGGACATCACCTTCGACCGACCGGAGGGGGATGGCGCGCTCAATTTCTCGCTCGTCACGGGACTGCCGGCCGGCCTCGCTCCGGACGGCAGCCGCCTGCCCCAGACGATCCCGACGACGTTTCGGATCCTCGGCGCGGACGACCTCGGCCCGCCGCTGTGCCCCGATCCCTTCGCGCCGGTCGGCGGAATCGTCCAGGTCATCTTCTCCCGACCGACGGGTGGTCCCGCCAACGTGTTCCAGCTCGACGCGAACGGCACCGGCACCCTCGACTTCGACGTCGTGGACGCGACGATCGTCGACGGCTTCACGCTTGAGGGGAAGACCCCCCGGGTGAACGCTGCTGTGGACTTCACGCCCGACATCCGGATCCAGTTCGAGGATGGCACGATCGCGCCGGTGACACCCATGGGGGGCCCGCCGGCGACGTTCGTCTTCAACTGGGACGCCGCGCCGCGGATCACCTCGGTCCTCAACCTCGAGGCCGGCACGGGGAACGGCATCCTGCTCAGCGTCCCGGCGACGGAGTTCCTCGGCACGCACTCGAGCACGATGCAGGTCACGGGCGTGAACTTCGACCCGCCCATCGCCGGCCCCCCCGCGTTCGACCCGTCGGGCGTGCTCGTCTTCGACCGGGACAGCGGCACGACGCTGGCGGACCCGGTGCTCGACGGCGCCGTCGGGGTGCCCAACCGACGCTTCGGCACGGGCTTCCCCGCGCAACTGTTCGCGGGAAACGACCTGGGGGACCAGGCGATCCCCAACCCCGCCGTTGCGACCCCATACACGGTGACGGCCACGACGATCACGGGCGATGTGCGGATCGAACCCCTCCTCGACACGCTCGACCTGGACCTCGACGGCCAGGTCGTCGCGACCCTCCGCGTCCAGAACCCCGACGGCCAGATCGGCGAGTTCAACGTGCCGTGGAACCTCACGCACGGGCTGGCGGCCCTCCCGCTCGCGGACGCCAACCGCGTGAACAACGACCAGAGCGTCTCGATCGACCCCTCATCGGTGCTCGACCCCGCCGGGTTCAACGTGCTCCCGCCTGCCGCGCAGACAATCCAGCTCCACGACTTCACGATCCCGAACACGGTCGCGCCGGCCCTCAACGCGATCGGCGGCCTGGAGACGGGGGCGTCGGCGCGCAACGGCGTGAACATGGTCGTCGTCTCCGGGAGCGACACGGCCCCCGGGTTCTTCACCTCGGACCGTATCGAGGTCTCCTTCTCGCGCGACGGCGGGGAGAACTGGACGAGCCTGTCCATCGGTCCTCCGGGGAGCGCGTTCGATGACAGCTTCGGCCCGGCCGCGTTCCGCCGCTGGGCCCAGGTTTCCTTCGACCGGATGGGGCAGCTCTGGCTCAGCTACGCGATCCAGGACGCGACGCTCGACGCCCTCTTCCTGCTCCGGAGCCTGGACCAGGGCGCCTCGTTCACGGCGGTCACAGGCTTTGCAGGGCTGCTCGGCTCGATCAGCGAGCCGGGTCTGGCGACGGGGTTTGGCAGCAACCCGATTCCCCCGGGCGTCACACCGGACGGCGAGACGGTGGCCATCGCCTGGGTGGATCAGACCGTGCCGCTGGGCGACGCCACCAGGGTCCGACTGTTCGCGCTGGTCAGCCACTCCAACAACCCCGCTTCGCCGCTCTCGTTGCCCGTCCTCCCCTCTGTCGCCGACGCGACCGTGGCTCCGGTGGTCGCGCTCCACGCGCGCCCGGCCATCGGGCCCTCTGGCGAGGTGTACGTGACGTGGACGGACCTCGACGTCGTCACGCTCAACCAGGCCGTGATGGTGGACGTAGACGCCGACGGTCCGTACGACCCGACGATCGCCTTCGACATCGACCAGACCGTCGATCCGTCGGTGCCGATCCCCGGCGCCGGCAACCCGTCCGCGCACCCGGACACCCAGTTCGAGGTCTCACCGGAGCCGGTCGTGATCCAGGCGGGTGCGAACGCCGGGCGCCTCGTCGTGGCGTACGGGAGGCTGAGGCCGTTTGTGCTCCCAGGCCCCGCCGACCTCACGGAGATCGTCACGCGCTTCAACGACGACTTCGGCCTCTCGGCGTCCTGGAGCACCCCGGTATCCGTAGGAGCAACCGACGCGGCCTACCAGTTCGTCCCGGCGATCTGCTCGGACCGCTTCACAGGCCGGCTGTACGTGAGCTGGTACGACACACGCAACGACTTCCCGGCGCAGCAGCTGGTCGAGCGCTTCGGCTCATGCAGCACGAACGGCACCTCGTGGGGCGACGCACGCGCGCTCTCCTCCGGGCAGTCCGACGCCTCCGCGGTCATCGCCGACACGGACTTCGGGGTCCAGGCCGGCATCTCGGCCTTCGGCGGGATCGTGCTCGGCGGCTGGGCCGACAACTCGACGGCGCCCAACCTGTTCGACTCCGCCATTCGCGTCTACGAGCAGTCTCCGACGGAGTCGCCGCCGTAAGCGGGTCTCCTTGACCCGCTGGACGGGTTTCTCAGGGATCACATTCACCGCGCATCTAGGGCCTGGCCCCGCAGCGCCGCGGAGACCGTCTCCGGCGACGCCTGGGCAGAGAGGGAGTGACATGCTGCGTTCCAAGGGGTCATGGGTCCGAGTGGGTCTGACCGTCGTGTGCCTGACCTGGTTGCCGGGCGGCACGACGGGCTGCGGCGGGGGTGGCGGCGGCGCAGGGGGCGGCGGGGGCGGCGGGCCCGTGCCGGTGGGGCACCTCACCTGGGAGCA
>JANOFW010000358.1:0-4956 GCA_031413835.1 Planctomycetia bacterium | reverse complement strand
TCGCGATGCGCGGCAGCAGCGCGGCATCCAGGCCACCGCCCACGGTCACGCGCAGGCCCAGCTCGCGCGCCGTGGTCACGGCCTTCTGCAGCGTCAAGAACTCGCGCAGGCGCGCGCCCTCGCTCGCCGCGCGTGAGAACGGCGTGGTGTCGAGATCCACCCACACGGCCCCGGCCTCGCTGGCCACGAGCACCGCTGCGTCGCTGGTCGGCAGGCGCAGCGCCGAGGGCACGCCGGCCTTCGCCAGGCGCTCGAGCGCGGCGGCCGCCGCTCCCGCCTCGGGGACCCCGGCCGAGGCGAGCAGGCAGGCGCGCTCGGGCTTGATCCGGATCGCCGCCTCGATCTCGGCGGGGGCCAGCGTCAGATCGAGCTGCAGCGGACCGTTCAGGCGCCGGCAGAGCTCCGCCGCCTCGGCCTCGTCGCCCAGCCGCAGCCGCACCGCTTCGGCGCCGCCCAGCAACGCTGCGTGCGCGGCCGCATGCAGATCGGGGGTGCGGGCCCCTGGGGTGGGCCGGAGCGCCGCGATCGGATCGAGCCGGAGGACGAGACGCAGCATCGCCAAAGCCTGCCATGAGTGCCTTCACCCCGCTATGAAGGGGGGATGCGTGTGATCGCCGGACGCTTCAAGGGACGGGCCCTGCCGGTGCCGCCGGCGGCGCGGCCGGCAGGAGCGCGCCTGCGCACGAGCCTGTTCTCGGTGCTGGGCGCGAGCCTGGAGGACGCCCGCGTTCTCGACGTGTGCGCGGGGGCCGGGGGGCTGGGGCTCGAGGCCCTCTCGCGGGGCGCGCGCCACGTGACCCTGCTGGATCGCGATCCCCTGGCGGTGCGTGCCATCGCGGCTTGGCTCGAGCGGGTGGGGGCCGCGGGGGAGGGGCGCGCCCTGCGACTGGACGCCTTCGCCGCCCCCTGGCCCCCCGGACCCTTCGACCTGATTTTCCTCGACCCACCCTTCGAGACCTGGACGGACGAGAGCGCGCTGGGCCTGCTCGAGCGGGCCCGGGTGGTCGTGGCCCCGGAGGGCCTGCTGGTGCTGAAGCTGCCCACCCCCCAGAGGCTCCCGGAGGGGGGACCTTGGCGCCTGCGCGACCGGCGCGCGGCCGGCGCCGCCGCCTTCGCGCTCCTCGACCCGGTCTAGGTCCCGAATCACTCCGCTGCCGGGTCAAGGGCGCTGGCCCAGGCGCCGATGGAGGGGGTACGGCGGGATGGTCCCCCGGCCCCCGGCAGCCTGTGGGCTGCACGCGTAGGATGGCCCGTGTTGCCGTGCTACCCCTCCCCCGATCCGCAGGCTGGCAAGTCGCAGGTCGGCGAGCCCCAGCCTCGCGATCCGAACCTCGTGCCGGAGCCCATGCTCCCCGTCGCTGACGAAGCCGGCGCGCCGCGGCCCATCGGACCGGAGCGTCTGCGCGCGCTGCACGAGGCGATCCTGAGCGGGGCCTACCCCGGCGAGGCCGAGGTGACCGAGGGTCTCACCTCGCTGTTTCGCAAGCCGGCCCCGCCTCCCGGCGGCAGCCCGCCCCCGCCGCGCCCGTCCGGCTAGGTCCGCCGGCTAGGTCCGCTCCCCGGGGTCGGTTGGGCCGCCAAACGTGCCGATCCGAGGCCAGGGAGTAGGATCGACGTCCCATGCCTGATCGACGAATGCCCGCGCATTGCATGCCCGCTCAGAGACGCATGCCTGCTCCGAGATGGGCCTTGCGCGTGGGCGTCCTCGCCGCGCTGCTGGCTGCGGGGGCCTCGCGTGGCGCCCCGCTGAGGGCCGACGGGGGCTGGTGGAGCGACCTCGACAAGGGCCAGGGGGTGCGCCTGGCCGACGTGCTCGAGAGCCCCGAGCGCCACCGCGGCCGGGCGCTGACCTTCACCTGCGTCTTCCACCAGCAGGAGCGCGAGTTCAACCCGCTGCGCACGCGCTTCAACTCGGAGCGCTACGCCAACATCTCGGTCTGGCCCGACGGCGCGGCGCTCTGGAAGCCGGGCGACTTCGCACGCGACTTCCCCTTCCTCTACGTCGCGCGCAACGGACCCCAGAAGGACGAGCTGCTGCGCTACGAGACCTTCACGCGCCTCGAGGTCACCGCGCGCATCGAGGCGGTGGTGGATGGCAGCCCCTTCCTCGAGGTGCTGGGGGCGCGCGTCACGGGCCATCGTCTGGGCCGCAAGGTCATGGACTACATGCTGCGGGGGGAGGTCTACGGCCGCACGGCCGGCGCCGACGCGCAGACGCTCGCCGCGGAGAACTTCCAGGGGGCGCTCGACGCGGCTCCCGACCTGGCGCCGGTCTATGTCACGCTGGTCCGTGAACGGCTGGCGGAGGCCCTCCGCAACCTGGGCCGCAACGACGAGGCCCTGCGCGTGCTGGCGGGCCAGTCCGCGACGTCGGGAAGCGAGGAGCCCGAGGCCACGGCGCCCAACGAGCCCTCTGCTCCCACCCTGCCGCGAGGCGGCAGCCTGCCGGGCGAGGACGTGGAGCAGCCGACGACCTCGGGCTTCCCGGCCCCTCGCCAACCCACGCCGTCGGGCTCCCCCGCTGCGCCGTCCCAGCCGCCCCCGATCCCGCCGCCTTCGCCCCCGGTCCCGACCTACGTGCCGGGGGAGTCGCTGCGTCCCAGCCTGCCCGGCGTGCCCACGGACGAAACCCCTCCGGCGCCGCGCGTTCCCTCCCCCCCCCAGCCTCCGCTGCTCGCGCCCGTGATCGTCGATCCGCCGCTGCCGAGCACGCCGCCGGGCGGCAGGCCGCCGGTGCGCAAGCCGCGCCTGGCCGGCGTGAAGTAGGCCGGGTGGACGACCCTCCCTTCGCCTTCCTCGTCAAGCCGCGCTACTTCCCCAAGCCCTGGGGAGGGCGACGCCTGGAGAGCGTGCTGGGTCGCCGCGACTTGCCGGACGGGCCCGTGGGCGAGTCGTGGGAGGTCGTGGACGCCGACGGCGTCCACTCGATCATCGAGGGCGGTCCCTACGACGGCCACGAGCTGCGCGGTGTGCTGGGCGCCTCCTTCCCGCTCGTGGTGAAGGTCCTCGACGCACGCGAGGATCTCTCCGTGCAGGTGCATCCCGACGGCCAGGGCGGCGGTCCGCCCGCCAAGGAGGAGGCCTGGGTGGCGCTGCTGAGCGACGGTTGCGTCGCGGCGGGCATCGACCCCAAGGTGCCCGTCTCGAAGCCCTGGATCGAGCGCTTGCTCCGGACCGAGCTCAGGGCCGCGGGCGAGGAGGTGGGCGCCCCGCCCACGCTGCTGCATGTGCCGCCGGGCACGGTGCACGCGCTGCTCGCGGGTTGCTTCGTCTGGGAGGTGCAGACGCCGGTCGATGTGACCTGGCGTCTGGACGACTACGGGCGCAAGGGCCTGGACGGCAAGCCGCGCGCGCTGCACCTGGCCGAGGCGGCCGGCGTGCTCGCCCGCGGGCCTGCGGCGCGCGGCTACGCCGACGCCACCGGCCGCCACCTGGTCGGCAAGCACTTCCGCGTCGATCTCCAGCCTCCCGGCACCGCTCGGCGCAACTCCGCCCGCATCGCCTTCCTGCCCTCCGGCGGCGAGGTGCGGGGCGGGGCGGGCCGCGGCAAGTTCGAGGTGCCGCCGGGCCGCAGCGTGGTGCTCACCGAAGAGGCAACCTCGCTGCGTTCCGCGGGGTGGATCCTCACGGCCGCGCCGCGCTAGCAGCCGGCGCCCCCCGCGCCCCCCTGGCAAGCGCCCATTCGCGACGTTCGCCCAGACTGCGGCTAGGCTCACCCCCTGGCCCCCTTCCGCCGCGAGGCGTCGAGGGGGTCGAGACCTGGATGGACGTCGATCAGCGGAGCGCTCCGCGCCGTGAGGCGCCCGGCGCTCCCGAGGGAGGCCCAGTGGCGAAGGCGAAGCAGAGTGCGGTGAAGGCGAGCAGCACCAAGACGAGCGCTGCCAAGCCGGCCGAGAGCGTCAAGGCGGCTCCCGCCCCGCAGACCTCCGAGCCGCAACCCAAGAAGGCCGCCCCCAAGAAGACGGTCGCCAAGAAGACCGCAGCGCCCAAGGCCGCGGCGGTGAAGGCCCCCAAGGCGGCGGCTCCGCCGACCCCGGCCGCTCCCGTGGAGGCGCCGCCCAAGAAGACGGCACGCAAGGCCAGCGTCCTCAAGGCCGTGGGCCCGCGGCCCACCCCCGCCGGCGGCTCTGACGCGAGCGACGCCGTCCTGCGCCAGCCCAGCATCCGCCTGCACAAGTTCATGGCGCACGGCGGCGTCGGTTCGCGCCGCGAGGCCGAGACGTTCATCGAGCAGGGGCGCGTGTCGGTGAACGGCAAGCCGGTCACCAAGCTGGGCTTCAAGGTCGATCCCGCGCGCGACCGCGTGCTGCTCGACGGCGAGCCGATCAAGACCGAGGCGCCGGTCTACTTCCTGCTCCACAAGCCCTCGGGCTTCATCTGCACGAACCACGACGAGCGCGGCCGTCCGCGCGCGGTGGACCTGCTGCGCGGCGTCAAGCAGCGCGTCTACACGGTCGGTCGCCTCGACGCCGACAGCCTGGGCCTGATCCTGGTGTCGAACGACGGCGACCTCGCCAACATCGTCTGCCACCCGCGCTACCGCATCCAGAAGAAGTACCAGGTGGCGGTCAAGGGCTTCGTGACGCGCGACCAGATCGCCAAACTCGAGGCCGGCGTGTGGCTGGCCGAGGGCAAGTCCTCGCCCGCCAAGGTCGTGCCCCTGGGCCGCAACCCGCGGCGCAACGAGACGATCCTGGAGATGACGATCTTCGAGGGCCGCAACCGCGAGATCCGGCGCGTGTTCGCCAACATCGGCCTCAACGTCCGCCGCCTGCTGCGCACGCACCTGGGCCCCCTGGACCTCGAGGGCCTGCAGCCCGGGGAGACCAAGCAGATCGACCGCAAGGACCTGGTCTTCGTGGACGAGGCCAAGCGCCTCTACGAGGCCAACAAGGAGGTCTGGGACGCCGAGCTGCCGCCGCCCGAGAAGAAGGCCTGGCGCCCGCGCCCCAGGCA
>JANOFW010000357.1:0-3754 GCA_031413835.1 Planctomycetia bacterium | reverse complement strand
CCGTCTTTCCGGATCGCCTTGTAGACACTGGCGGCGGCCTGGTTCATGGCGCGGAACGCCGACAGCGGGTACAGGACGATGGCGACGCCGGCCGCGCGCAGCTCATCCACGCTGAAGAGCGGCGTCTTGCCGAACTCGGTGATGTTGGCGAGCACCGGGACTTTGATTGTTTCAGTTATTTTCCTGTAAGTATTCAGGTCCGTGACAGCTTCCGGAAAAATCACGGCAGCGGTCAAAGTCCCGGTGCTCGCCAACATCACCGAGTTCGGCAAGACGCCATTGTTCACCGTCGACGAACTGCGCTCGGCCGGCGCCTCCATCGTCCTGTATCCGCTTTCGGCGTTCCGCGCCATGAACCAGGCCGCCGCGAACGTGTACAAGGCGATCCGGAAGGATGGCACCCAGAAAGGCGTCGTCGGCACGATGCAGACGCGCGACGAGCTCTACGACTACCTGAACTACCATTCCTACGAGAAGAAACTCGATGATCTCTTCACCCGCAGCTAACGCCCCAAAGCCGAAAAAATCGGTCGCCCTTTCGGGCGTTACGGCGGGCAACACCGCCCTGTGCACGGTCGGGCGCACCGGCAACGACCTGCACTACCGCGGCTACGACATCCTGGATTTCGCGGACAAGGCGGAATTCGAGGAGGTTGCCTACCTGCTGGTGCGCTCACGCCGAAGGCCGGCAGCAGCACGACGTCGTCGGGCGCGAGGGCCGTGACGTCGGGCACCTCGGGATCGCCCAGGAACTTCAAGCCCAGGTCGCGCAGGCGCTGGTTCACCCCCGGGTTGTGGATGATCTCGCCCGTGAGCACGATGCGCCGCCCGGGGAAGCGCCTGAGCGTCTCGTAGGCGTAGTCCACGGCGCGCTCGACGCCGTAGCAGAAGCCGAACTCGCGGGCCAGGCGGAAGGTCGTCGTGCCGAAGCGCAGCGTGAAGCCGGCCTCCCGGAAGCGCGCCACCAGACCGGAGTGGAACTCGGAGTGGACCTGGTCGCGCACCTCGGCGCGCAGGCCCAGGCCCTTCCTGAAATAGCGCTCTTCCTCGACCGCCGAGGGTTGGCCGACGGGTGCGTCGGGAGACGTCGGCGGGGGGCGGGCGGGGGGCTGGGGGGCGGGGGGGCGCTCGGCCATCGGTGACCACCGTACCGCGTGGGGCCGCGCGCGCCTCGTGTGGGGGCTGGCGAGGACTGCCCGAGGGCCCCGCCGCTCTCCTCCCGGCTCCGGGAGTGGCTTCCCTACCTGCGGACGCACGTCACAAGTGCGAGGCCCGTGCTGGAACGCAGGAGCGGTGGGACCGCTGCTTGGCCCGCGGCACGTGGCTCTTGGCACGCTGCCCTCGGTGCAGGGCGCAAATGCCGGCGGGCTAGCCGGTCTGCTTCGCGGCCCGTTGCCGGCGGCGCCGGCGGGCCAGCGTGCTCACGCCGAACGCCCCGCCCAGCAGCAGCAGCGTGCCGGGCTCGGGCACGGGCGTGACCGACTCGAAGGTGTCGCTGTTGCCGCTCGTGCCGATCCCCTGGACGTGCAGCGCCATCAGCAGTTCGCCCGCGAGCAGCCCGGCGACGACGTCGTCCCAGCCCATGCCGCTGAGCAGCGTGAGGCGGAACGTGCCGTGCTCGTCAAGCGCGATGCCGTTGGGCCTGGTGGGGGAGTTGGAGTCGGCCGCAGCGCCCGCGGTCCAGGTGCCGCCCGGGGCGTTGGCCGGGGTTGCGCCGTCGGCGAACGAGATGCCCGTGCTCGAGTTCGCGCTGTCGAACGTGACCGTGGTGCCCAGCAGGCCCGCGACCGTGGCGGGGTCGGTGCCCACCTTGGGGCCGAAGTAGATGTCGCAGATGCTGGCCGCGATCTCGCTGCCGCCCGCGTTGTAGAAAACGAACTGGATCTCGTCGGGGTCGGAGTCGTAAAAGCTGACCACCACGGAGAACTGGTCTTCGACGTTCTGGCTGGCGTTCGAGGTCACGCGGTCGAAGTTCACGGTGATCGAGTCGGCAAAGGCGGCCTGAGCCGACGCACAGGCTGCGAGCAGCACAGCGCCGAGCAGGGTGGCAGACTTGAGCATCGAAGTAGTCCTTGCGTCTCGGGGGCCGGAGAGCCCCGGAAGATGGTTCTAGATTCTCACGATTCTGATCCTGCCGGAAGCGGATTCAAGGCCGTCACGACGAAGCAGCAGATGTCTAACGAGATGGACATGCGGGGGAATGCCAGAGCCCGTTCTCGAAAGGCCCGTGTACACGGTCATTCGGGCCGGGGAAGGCTGACGCACGCCGCTACCGGTGAGCTCCGAGTCCGGACATGCCCGGCGTGGTGCGTGTGCTGGCAACCCAGCGCGCGAACTTCAGCGCGTCCAGGTCCAGCAGAGGCACGCCCAACGCGGAGCTCCCGTCCGGGAACGCCACAAACAGACCGTACGGTGTCTCGCGGCGCAGCAGCAGGCGCCCGTCGTCGCGGCTGATGTCGAGGTCGTCAACGGACGCGATGCCGAGGTCGGCTCCGAGGCTCACGAAGGGCGCGGAGGGCGCCAGCATGGCGTGCACGACGCGCGGCCCACCGGCCCCGGTCAGACCGGCCACCACATGGCCCTGGGCGGCCAGGAACAGCAGATCCTGCACCGAGACCTGCTCGCCCAGGTCGAGCGTGCCAAGCACCCCCAGCGTGCGCGTGCCCATCACCAGGACGTCGGAGAGCAGCGCCGTGCCCTGCGTCGAGGCGCCACCGGCCGTCAGATCACCCATCGCCGGGGGGGGCTGGCGCCGGATCACGGCGGCGAAGGTCTCGTCGTCGCTGGCGAGGCAGACGTCGAGCACGCGCTCGGAGCCCGTACCTAGGGTCAGGAGCACCTGCCGGCCGGAGCCGTCGGGCAGGAACGAGGCGATCGTCTGGCCGTCGAGCTCGATGCCGTAGACGCGATCCTGGAGCGACATCCAGCGCGGCATCAGGTGGGCCGGGGAGGGCTGGAACGGCTCGGGCTGGGGCAGGGCCTCAAGGTCGCGGACGTAGATCACGAGGTCGTTGTAGTCCTGGTCGTGCTCTGAGCGCAGGCGGTCTTCGAACGCGATGATCCAGTTTGTGGACAGGAAGGTCTCCGTCGTGGCTCCGCCGTCCAGGCTCAACTCCTGGCCCTTGCCCTGGTAGGTCAGCGCCTGCGGCGCGCACTCGGGGTTCAACACATCCTCGCTGTAGAGCGTGTGCTCGGGCGTAGTGATGTAGAAGCCGAACTCAGGGCCGACGCCGGGGTAGTTGATGGTTGCAGAGCCGACCGTGATGTTCGTGCTTCCATCGTTGAGGGAAGCGATCACGGCGGTCGCGCCCGGGCTGTTCGGGCCGGCGAACAGCAACGCCTTGCGGCTCGGATCGTAGATGTCGTAGATCCCGCACTCGTTCACGTCGTTGTTCACCTGATCCAGTTCCCACAGCTCGAGTGCCAGAACAGCCGTCGCGGAAGCGCCTGTCAACCTGAACTGCGAGTGCGGGCTCTGATCAAACTCGGCGTGGATGTCGCCAGCTGCGCCGCCCGCGCTGGTCGTCATGGCATCCAACGCGTACTGGAAGAGCGACACGTACTCGCCATCGGGCTGAATGTGCAGCTGTCCCTTGGCCGGGCGCAGATTGTCGCGCCGGTAGGTCCCGACGAGCACCTCCGGGCGCGCAAGCGTCGGGAACCCATCCAGCGCGCTCGGCGTGCCCGTCGCCGCGTCCACGACGTCGAGCCGCCACGGAAACGCCAGGTTGTCGTAGTCGTAGGAGCGCACGAG
>JANOFW010000356.1:0-8692 GCA_031413835.1 Planctomycetia bacterium | reverse complement strand
GCAGCGTCTCGTAGGCCGTGCGCGCCAGCAGCCCGAGCAGCGAGCGCTCGCGCTCGAAAAGCCCCCGAAGCACCTTGGGGATCGTGAACACCACGTGGCGATGGGCCACGGGCGCCACGATCTCCTCGCGCAGGCGCTCGGCGAAGAGCGCCGAGCGCTTGGACTGGCAGGAGGCGCACAGGTTGCGCGTGCGGCAGGAGAAGGCCAGCAGGTGCTCGGCGTGGCAGGTCGGACAGCGGATGCGGGCGAAGCCCCCCATCAGACGGCCGCAGTCGAGGTACTGCGTGACGCTGCGCCTCACGACCGCCCGGAGCGCGCCGTGGCGCTGCTCGAAGCGCTCCTCGTGGGCGCGCACGTAGGCGTCGAAGTGGCGCTCGAGCAGGCGATAGGTGGGCGCGCGTTCCGGGTGGCGCGGCCGGTAGACCGCCGGAGGCGGGGACGCCGTCGGAAGGGGTTCGGCCGTGAGGCGGGTCGGGCGCATGCGGGCGGCGCGCCCGCGGGGTGGAGCGGACACACAAAGACACCGCCTAGGGAGGGCCCGAGGTCACGCGAAATGCACTCACGCTCCGCCTCCCGACGACCCACTACGAACTCGATCGCTCCGCAGGGCTCCAGCCCCGGCGTTTCGAAGGGGCTCGTGGCGGCAGGCGTAGACGGTGCCCATGAGCATCTTCTGCGTCGGGCGGATCCACGCGGCGCACGCGCGCGAGATGGGCGCTACGGCTGCGAGCGGCGCCGGGCGGTGATCTTCTTGAAGCCCGATCAGGCCCTCGTGCGCCGGCCGGAGCCGCTGGCACGGCCAAGGGCTTCCGCTGCTCGGCGGCCGTGGTGCCCTTCGTGCCCCTGGCCCGCTGCCCCGCGCTGGATCGACGCAGATGACGCCAGGGTCATCCAGACTCTGGGCCTACAGGGGGAAGCGCCGCGACATCGTGCGAGTGACAGCCGCCCGTCGCCTTCCCCTCCGTGCCAGGGGAAGGTGAGACAGGTTCCCCCTGGGAGCAGGACCCTGCAACAGCGGGATGAATGGCCCCGGATCGGCAAGGCGGCCCCATGCGAGGGCCCCAGACTGCGCGGCCACGGTCTCGAGCCCATCCATGGCGCTGCCTCTCCGTCGGCCCCCCGCTGGCAGGTCCACGGGTAACCGGGCCAGCACCCGTCGCGCATACGTGGTGTCGGGAGTCGCCCCGACCACACATATGCGCGACCCCGGGGGCAACCCCGGGGTCGCGCTGCTCGCGCGAGGGACGTCGGCTGCGGGAGCCCCACCGGAGGCCCGCTGCGGCGTTCCGTCGAGGTCGCTGGACCCCAGCGCCCTCGCCCAGAAGCAGCGACAGGGTGCCGTCCGCCGCGACCTCCGCTGCCCCGACGACAACCGCCTCGTACCCCGAGAGCGGTGATCACCACGCGGAGCTCCCGTACCGCTCGCCTTCCTAGCTGCGCGGCCGGACAACCGAGAGTCGCGTCATCGGTAGCTCACCAAGCACGGCGACAGCCTGGCCCTCGTCATCGACAGGGCCCTGCTCGAGATCTTGGGCATCGCCGCGGCTACACCGCTCAGGATCCGGACCGACGGGAAGTCGCTGATCATGTCACCGGCTAGAAACGCCAAGCGCCGACGGGCGTTCCGTGCATCCCTGGAGCGAGTGAACGACCGCCACGGCGAGGCGCTCGGGGAGCTCGCCAAGTAGGGCGTGGCGCCGCGCCTTCGGCTTCTTGCGGCGGACTCCTACCGCGCCGGGGACGACGACAGGATGCGCCGCAGGACGCGCGGATCGCGGGCCACGATCCGGATGAGGGCCACGGCCGCGCCCTGGGGCCGCCGGCGCCCCTGCTCCCAGTTCTGTAGGGTGTCCACGCTGATGCCCACGGCACGCGCGAACTCCTCCTGGGTCATGCCGACGAAGCGCCTCAGGGCCGTCACGTCCTTGCCGCTCCGCACCTCGCCGCGGCACAGGCGCCGGCGCACGGCGCCGGGGATCGCGCGCGAGAAGTCTGCTTCGGTCAGTTCGGGGATGTCGTCGCTCATGGGTTCCTCTCGATCCAGGTTTCGTAGAGCCGCCGTTCGATCGGCGTCGCCGCACGTGCGCTGATGATCCGGATGACGTCCGCGTCGCGCTCCACGTAGACGACGACTACGACGCCCCGCACGATTGGACCGATCGCCCGGTACCGCATCTCGTCGCCACTGTGGGCCTCGTCGTCGAGGTCGAGCCAGCCGGACCCCGCCTTGAAGAGCGTCGATGCCTCCTCGAACGAGACCCCGTGCTTCCGGACGTTTCGAGCGCTCTTGGCGGGGTCCCATTCGAAGCGCACGGCGGCATTGTACGCCAATGGCGTAGGCCTGCATGCGGGGGCTCGCGGCCGCCGCCCCCAGATGGAGAGCGGGCACGGGCGGGACGACGCTCTCCGGTTCGAACGGCGCCATGGCCCCCACTCGCAACCTGGCTGTCAACCAGCCCGCCCCTCTCCGCCACCGACCGAGAGTTCGAGCGGATCCCGTAGAACGGGGCCGTTAGACGGCCGGTCACCCTGCTGCCGTTGCCTGAGGCCCCACCCCTCGCAACCGCGAAGTTATGGCCCCCGCGGGCCACCCTGGGCGCCCGTCGGCTCGCCATGCTCTCCGGCCTCTCGCGAGGCCAACGAGGTAACTGGCTCCCCATCGGACACACGATGTCGAACACTCTCTGCTCTCGGCGCAGGCGCTCAGCGCAGCAAGGCGCTCAGGGTGCGTCCGGCATGCTCGAAGCCAGCGCCTCGAGGGGTTCGATGGAATCTTGCACGAGGCGCAGTCCGATCGCGCGCAGGGCCGCCACGGTGCGAGAGCGCCCGGCGAGGAGACCCCAGTCACAGGTGTGCCTCGCCTCCTCCAAGTCCGCCGGGCTCTGCAAGAGTGCCCTCAGCCCTTTCCCTGCGCGCCGGGCGAGCGCTCCCGCCTCCTGCCCGAAGCACGCCAGGAGATCGTCCCACCACGTCTGCGGCCACGCCTGGACAACCTCGTCCCCCGACAGGTCTGCGATGGCCAGGACGCGGCCCAGGTCCTTGTTGCTCCGCTTGACCCAGCGACCGAAGAAGGGCTGGCTGATGAGATCCGGTCTGATGGTGGGATGCGCGAGCAGGTTGGCAAGGGCCATCGCCTCGGGGCGGGCGACCCGCAGGCCGAAGTCCGTGTCCCGCGGGTTGCGCTCGGCGACGGCCAGGTAGCGGAAGCTCGCCAGGGCGAAGTGCCCGACCGCGGTCACGAGCCGCTCGAACGACCGGTCCTGAAGATCGCCCTCCCCGTGTGCGCCGAGGACCTCAAGGAACCACGCGGGCTTCCCCGGGGGGTCGAGCCGCAGCACCGGGAGGTTCTTGGTCGGGGTCGCCTGCGTGCCCGGTGTCGGGAACTCCTCGACGGGGTGGTAGGACCACCCCGCCTTGAGGAGCTCGTCGGCCAGCGCCGCGCCCGCCGTCAGCGCTGCGAGTCGGGGTGCGAGCAAGCAGTCCGCGTCCTTCGTGCGAACGCCCCGACCACGCCGACCGCCGAAGAAGTGGAAGCCGGCAGCCAGCGATCCCACCACGATCACGCGCTCACGGACCGGTGCGGGCAGTGCGCTGGAGACCTTCTCCAGCACCTCCCGCGGCGACACCGGCGCGTACTCGTTCATTGCGCCTTGCCTCGCCGTTGACCGGCGGCTTCCAGGAACTGCCCCGCGAGACCCTCCAAGCCCGCCTCGTGGAGGTCTAAGAGGCACTCCACGGGATCCGCCCACGGCTGCCCCTTCGCCCTCGGCGACGCGAGGAATCGGCGCAACCGCTGTCGATGAACGACCAGCGTGGGTGCGTGCTCCGCAGACTCCACCCGTGCGAGGGCGGGATCAAGGCGCTCGACGAACTCGCTGGTGGCCGTGCCCTCCGGATCGTGGAGCGTCAGCGCGAGGGTCGGCGTTCCCACCACGTCGAGCGCATCCACATGGTGAACGGCACCCAGCACTCCCCCGATGGCGATGTCCGCTCGATCCAGCCGCGCCAGGCGCCGGGCAAGGTCCGGTACGGCCCGGGGAGTACCGGAGCGGTCCACGTACCGCTCCGTGCGGCGGACCTTCTCCTGGACGCTCAGGTAGCGCGACCAAGCCTGTCGAGGCCAGCGGGCCAACTCGACGCGACGATCGCGATGGCGCACGATGTCTTCGCGGACCTCGTCCAGGGCGGCGGCCACCGTCGGGTAGCTGCAGCCGACCGCCGCCATGAGCTCGGTGGCGTGCACAGGGCCAGCCGACCGCAACCACCGGTCGAGCAGCACATGCAGCACCGCCAACGACGCGTGACCCCGGTCCGGCGTCGTGCGCCGCACGCGCTCGCTGCCGGAGATGACACGCGCGACGGCATCTCGGACCGCGGGGCCGAGGTCTTCCGGGAGGTCCCGGAGTTCGGGCTCCTGGACGACCACCACGCGGATTCGCCCCCCCACCCCGGGGTGAAGGATCGCAGCCGCGTGTCGCTCCTCTTCTGCGATGCGATCCAGCCCGACCTCGGGTCGATCCAGGATCAGCAGCGCGCGTAGCTCGGACAACCGGGCTACCTCAGTCGCCAGCCTCCAAAAGCCGTCCCGGATCGCCAAGGCACCCCGGACCCCTGACTTGACCTCGATGACCAAGTCGCCGACCCGGGCGTCGAAGTCTGCGGGGGCGTGTTCACGGCGGTTGGGCACAGGTGAAGGGTACACCAATACATGTAAGTAGAAACTACATATTTAGGCAGAACTTTCGAATGCGGAGTCCCGCGGGCACGGCCTACCATCGTGCGAACAACCCGCGCGCAACCCTTTGGGAGTAACCCGCCACGGACGAGGGGCGGAATCGAATGGGCCCGAAGCCGCGCGCACAGAGTTACAGATTCCGCAACTTTGTGTGCGCGCCTTCGGGCCGCCCAGACTGCGCGCGGGCGAAATGGGGCTCCCCAGGCGGATCGGGCCAGCGCCCTCAGGGAGCAGGCCACTCCCCCAGCAGGGTCCACGCTCCCCCAGGCCGGACCTCCACGGCCACCAGGTTCCCGGGCCTCCCCACGAGGTTCAGGCCGAGGCACGGGACGCCATCGACCTGCCCGTCGACGCGCGTGTGGTGGTGGCCGAAGAAGCAGACCTTGGGTCGGACCTCCCGGACAAGGTCGTCGAGCCCGGCTGCCTCGCTCGCCCAGTTCGCCCCCTGGCGGTGGCGCGGGAACACGACCCCGGCGGGCGCGTCGTGGGTGAGGAGCACATCGACGTGACCCGCGGCGATCAGGCTGTCGATGTCCTCGCGCGTGTAGTGCCGCTTGGCGTACCCGTGCAGGTCGTGGGACCGGCGTCCGTAGTTGGACGGTCCGTGGCAGCCGCCGACCCCGCCGACCGTCACCCCGCCCAGGTCGAACGTCGCCCCGTTCGGCAGGTAGTGAAGTTGCGGCAGGACCTCGCGATCACCCTGTGCATCGAGCCAGACGAAGTCCTCGTGGTTCCCCTTGATGAAGAGCGTCTTGCGCGGCGCACTGCGACGCTCGGCGAACCAAACTGGGAAGTCGCCGGCGCCGTCGTGCTCCCGGGTGGCCCTGTCCACGCGCTCTGGGTCTGGCCAGACGCCGAAGTCGCCGACGTGGAGCACCCATTCGAAGCGGACCGCCAGTGCGGTTTCGAAGGCGAGCACGTTCACCAGGATCCGCTCGTGCACTTGCGCCGTAGCGAGCGCTGGGCGCACGGGAAGGCAGACCAAGGCCAAGGCCGTGACGAAGGCCATGCGCGACATCGGTGGACTCTCCAAGGGGTGCAGGGTGAGGGGCATCGTAGCGGAGCACCCTGCCGTGGCGTGCGGGGCTCCTCCCTGTCAGGAGGAGGCGAGGCAGAGTGTTCGCGGGGGAGATCTCGCGGCGCGTGGCGGCCAGCCAAGCGCACCGGCCTTGAGAGTGGAGTTCCCGCCGCGGGCGCACCGCCCACCGAGGTGCTCGGCGTGGCGGAGCCCCGCGGTCAGCGTCCGCTAGGAGGCGGAGACGGCTCCGTCGCAAGCAGCTCCAGTTCGACGCTTGTCGTAGGGGACGGGCCCCTAACCTCGACCTCCGGCTGCCCGCCACCGCGGAGAGTAGCCGTCCCCTCGGTCGTTGTGATCCGATAGCGACCTGCCGGAAGGCCCTGGAAGCGCGCGACGCCGGTCTCGTCCGTCCGCTGCCCCCTGCTCCACGAACGGGTCGCCGCGACGGGCTCGATGTCGATGTCCACCCCGGCGGCTGGCGCTCCATCCGCGCCCCTGACGAGGATGACCAGTGTCCCGCCACCTACCACGACGTCGCGCTCGAGGCCCAGCGGCGGAATCTCGATCTCGAGGCCGTCCAAGGTCCGTGGCGGTGCATCGGGACGGACCACCTGCCCCGTCACGCGATAGGCGCCCGGGGCGACACGCGCCTCGAACTTCCCATCCCGACGGATCACAGCCTGCTCCAGCCACCAGCGGCCGGGCTCGGGTTGGAGGCGGACAAGGTTCAGGGTCCCGGGCCCCGCGACGGAGTGACCGCTCCCGTCGAGAACCGAACCCCTCCACACCGGCAGCGGCCGCCCGTCGCCGAGATCCTGCTCCAGAGGGTTTGCCGATCGGAGATCGACGTGCTCCCGGCGGGAGGCTTGCGGCATCCCCTCCAGTGCGGGGAGCTCCAGCGAGAGGATCCCGGACCACAGCGGAAGCCCGCGCAGTTCGTAGCGACCGTCTGCATCGACCTGGGCCTCCCCGAGCACGATGAGCGGGCCATAGGCTCGGTCCGCCGCATTGAACCGTACGGTCGCGCCGGTGGCCAGGCGTCCGTCGCGTGAGAACGCCCGACCCCGTAGCACGCCGGCGCCCAGGGCGAGCACAAGTCGCGGATGGGGCACTGGCGCGCGCCCCGTGATCGTCGTGCTGATCCGGTGTGCGCCGATCATCGGGCCGCGAATCGTCACCTCGTAGTCGCCCGCCTCCAACCTGTCGAAACGCGCGCGCCCGTCGAGGGCGAGCGGGATCTCTCCAGAAGGGGTCCGGGTCCTTCCCCCCCACGTCCCATCTTCCTGAAAAGTCGTCTCACCACTCCAGCGCTCGATCGTCACGCCTCCGACCGCTGGTTCGCCATCAAGGAAGACGGCGATCTCGACCATGTCGCCGGGCACTTCCCCCACCGCTGCGGAGATCGCGGCCGGCAGGGGGGTCAGACGGACGTGGGACAGGATGAGGTCGATCGTCTCGTCAACCTCGGCCGGCGCGTTGGCGGGCACGGAGGCCACGAACGCGAAGGGCTCCTCGAAACCGTCGAGCGGGGCAAGTCGGATCACGCGGACGCATAGGTCCAAGCCGTTGGCTGTCTCAGAGCCTCGGAACATCCGTGCGCCACGATCGCCGATGGTCAGGCCAGCCTCGCTGACGTCGGTCAGCCGAGCCAGCCAGGCGTCGGCCTCGCTGCGCGCGAGCACGGCCCAGAGTGCCGAGCCTCCGCCCTTGAGCGGCCCCACCCAGCGTCCTGCCTCCGGCAGGTCCCACCTCCCGGGGTTGGGGTCGGTCCAATCGCGCGGCAGCAGCAGCCGCACGCGACCGCGCTGCCCGTGGATCCACGAGTGCCGGACGTCGCCCAGGGACCGCGCCGGCGCCGAGGCAGGCGCCGCGGGTCGAGAGACCGTCCTCGTCCCCGCGAGCTCCGGCGCCGCCGGGGCATCTGCCGTGCGCACCACGGGTGCCTGCGCGGCGCCCCCCGACCCCCCACGGCTCTCGCCACGCCCCAGGAGATGCCATGCACCGCAGCCCAGCGCGAGGAGCACTGTCGCTCCGACCGCTGCCGACTTCCCCGTCCATGCCATGACCGCTCCTCCTGTCGCCGTCACGAGGCTTGACAACTCCAGCTCGATCCCCGCAAAGGAGGCGAGTGCGGAGAGCCTCCGTGCCCGTGCCTGGGGCTCTTCAACAGCCAGACTCGCACGCAGCGCCCGATGCGCCCGCGAGAGACGCTTCTTCACCGTCTCGACAGGGACGCCAAGACGGACCGCGATCTCCCGCGGCGGCAGCCCGTCAAAGTGCCGTAGAAGCACGACTTCGCGCGACGACGGATGGAGCGCGTCCACCGCATCCACGACGGCGCGGAGCGTCTCCTGTCGCGCTACGGCGTCGATGACCGAGGCGGACCCCTCGCGATGCGAGGCCCGACGTTCGCGAGCCCCGAGGCGAGCCTCCCGGCGACGAAGTCCATGCGCAAGGTTGCGCACGACGGCTGCGAACCAGGAGCGCAGGGCTCCCGGGTCGGATGGCCCGTTCGTCAACCCGCGAGCGAGCGCGTCCTGCGCCGTGTCGTCCGCGTCTGCATCGTTCCTGAGAATCGCAAAGGCGAGGCGGCGGACGAACGCGGCCTGTTCGAGTAGGGCCTGCGGAGCGATCGTCGGGGAGCGCGGCTCGCCGTTCATGCACACCCAGGATGCCGCGGACCGGAGATCGGGGACAGGGCCTGGGTGCCCTCCACCGGTTTCCCGAGAGAGCGTGGGGACCGAGGGCGGCTGGCGTGGCCCAGGGGGAGTCCGTGGCGGGGATTCTCCTGCCTGCGTTGCACGAGGTGAACGCAAGGGACGGGGCCTGCGGGGCCAAGAATGCCCCTCGCGCGGCACCACCCCCCGAGAGTCTGGGCCACCGGCCACCCGCACGGTAGTGCGCCGGGCATCCACTGTCCTGCGCGACTCCGCCCTGCG
>JANOFW010000355.1:0-9671 GCA_031413835.1 Planctomycetia bacterium | reverse complement strand
GCGCGTAGGCCTCGGCCTGCGCGCGCGTGAGCCAGAAGATGGGGGTCTCGGTGGCCAGCCCCGACGGCGGCTCGCCCGCCTTCCAGCCCTCCGGCGTGAGCGCGGTGCGCTCCGCCTCCGGCGTCTGGCGCAGGAACGCGGCGTAGTCGCCCACGGAGACGCGCCGTTCGTCGAGCAGGTAGGGGGCGAGCAGCCGCTCGAGGCCTTCCCCTTCGGGAGTGGGCGTCTCGCGCGGGAACCACGCACCGCCGTAGGCGCGCATGCCCCGCGTCGCCTCCGCCTCGCGTGGCAGGGCGAGCCGCAGGGTGCCGCGCGACCCCGGGGTGGCCAGCACCGTGAACACCGTCGTCAGGCGGCCCTCCGCGCGGGCTCGGAAGCGCCACAGGCCCGCCGGCAGCTCGCGGCCGTCGAGCGTGCGCGGCTCGATCAGCTTGGCGTTGCGGTCGGCAAGCGACAGGCCCTCGACCTGGGCATCGGGCGCGTCGGCCTCCAGCGTCAACCGTGCGGGCGCCTGCCCGGCCCACTCGGCCACGCGCCGGCGCTGCTCCACGCTCACCGGGCTGCCGGACCGCAGGTCGGCGATCAAGTTGCGTGCGAAGGCCTGGGCCACCTGCTGGGCCACCTTCGCGTCTTCCTGGCCCAGCGCCAGGACCTTGGCCTCGAGCGCGTCGGCCTGCTCGTGCTCGCCGGCCTCCGCCAGCACGTCGGCCTCGCGCAGCAGGCGCTCGATCTGCTCCTGGTACTCAGCTTCCTGGCTGGCCATGCGCCCCGAGAAGAACAGGGTGACGCCAACCAAGGCCACCAGCGCCAAAGCGCCCACCGTCACGGCGATTCGATGGCGCCCTATGAAGCGCGCCATGCGCTCGCCAAGGCCGGGCCGGCGGCTGGCGATCGGCTCATGCGCCAGGAAGCGCTCGAGGTCCTCCGCCAACGCCCCCGCGCTCGCGTAGCGCCGCTCGGGGCGCTTGGCCAGGCAGGTGAGCGTGATTGTCTCGAGGTCGCGAGGCAGGCCGGGACGGCGCTTGGAGGGCGGCTCCGGCTCGGCGTCGGCGATCATGCGGATCAGGGCCACGGCGGCATCCGCCATGAAGGGCGGCTTGCCCGTCAGCAGCTCGTAGAGCGTGACGCCCAGCCCGTAGACGTCGGCCGGCGGCCCGACCGCGGAGGCCTTGCCGGCGACCAGCTCGGGGCTCATGTAGTAGGGGGTGCCCACCAGCAGGCCGGTGGTCGTGAGCCCGCCGCTGCCCAGCTCCTTGGAGACGCCGAAGTCGGTCAAGGCGATGCGCCCGTCCTGGCGCAGCATCAGGTTGGCGGGCTTGATGTCGCGGTGGATCACCCCGCGCTCGTGGGCATGCTGCAGCGCACGCGCCGCGTCGCGTGCGTAGCGCGCGGCCTCGTCAAAGGCGAAGGGGCCGCGGGTCTGGAGGCGGCGGGCGAGGTCCTCGCCGTCCACCTTCTCCATCGCGAACCAGTGGAGGCCGGCGGTCTCGCCCACCCCGTAGACCGGCAGGATGCCCGGATGCGAGAGCTTGGCGGCCTGGGCGGCTTCGGCCTTGAAGCGCGCCAGCCAGACCGGGTCCGAGCCCACGCCTTCGTTCAGGACCTTGAGGGCGACCGAGCGGTTGAGGCCCGCCTGCCACGCCTCCCAGACCACGCCCATCGCTCCGCGGCCCAGCTCACGGCGCAGGATGAACTCGCCGAAGTGGTCGCCGGACTCGGGCACGTGCGCTCCCAGGGGGAGGCGCGATTGCACCACAGAGGAAGCAGGACGCCAAGCCGCCCTGCTTCCTCTGGTAGGGATTACTTCTCGGTGCCGGGGGGGGCCACGGCTACGTCGAGCTGGGCGACGAGCGCCTGGATCTCCTGCAGCACGCGCGCGGTGGCGGCGACCACCAGCGAGTTCGTGCGCATGTCCACGGTCACCGAGGGGCGCGCGCTGCCTCCGGGGCCTTCGCGCCAGGGGCCGTTCGCCAGGAACTGGAGCGTCTGCGCTACCTCGTTGGCCGCCGCGTGCTTCAAGGCGATCACCTTGAGCGATGTCGCCGGCGTCGGCACGGCGATGTCGAGCAGGGCCACGGCCTCGCGCACGGCGTCGAGCTCGGAGGGGGTGCCGGTCACCAGCAGGCGGTTGCTGCGCACGTCGGCCTGGACGCGGGGCGCGCTAGGGAGGGCGACGGGGCCGGCCTGCGTCGGCATGCCCGGCTGGGGCGCGAACAGGCTGCTGATCGTCGCCGCGGCCGTGGCCGCGTCGGCGTGCTTGAGCTCGAGCGAGACGGTGGCGCGCCCTCCCGCCGGCTCGGTGCTCGACTCCATCTGCCGCACGAGCCGGTAGATGGCGCACACCGTCGGGGCGAAGTCGGTCACGATGAAGAGCGAGGCGTCGGGCACCTCCGTCACGTTGCCGATGTTCTGCTGGGTGACGATGCGCGAGAGCGCCTGGCGGGCGTCGCGCAGGGAGGTGAGCTTGGTGTGGATGGCGGCGGTCACGAAGAGCCCGTCCTGGTTCTCGAAGCCCGCCAGGGTGGTCTCGTTGAGGTCGATGGCCTGCGCCTTGAGCTTCAAGATCGCCCCCTGCTGGCGGGCGTCCATCACCCAGTAGAGCTCCTTGCCCGGCATGCCCATGGGCACCAGCGCGAGGTCGTTGGCGGAGAGCACCCGGCGCAGCTCAGGCAGGCCCAGCTCGCCCGTGGCGATCAGGTCGCGGGTCAGGCGCACGCGCCGCTCCCTGAGCTGCTTGTCCTGGGGGTGCCAGGCGAAGAGCATTCCCGTCTTCTTGGCCGTGGCCTCGACCAGCGTGGAGAGTTCCGTATCCAGGCCCATCGGCGCCGGCGGCGGGGTCGGAGCGGGAGCCGGCGTCGGGACCGGTGTGGGGACCGGGGTGGGGGCCGGTGCCGGGGTCGGCGCAGGTGCAGGGGTCGGCCGCGGCGGCTCGTCGGCGCCGGCCACTCTGGGCAGGGCCAGCCCCGCCACCACGATCCACACCAGACCCACGAACATCCACGTGCTGCGCATCGAAGCCTCCCTGCCGGGGAACCGCGGCGTTCCCGGTTGCCTTTGGACGGTGGGGGCCCGGCGGCCCTTCCACTCGTGGCGGCGATTCTACGACTGGGGCCTTGGGGAGGGGGCGCTAGGCGACCTGCAGAATTGCCTCGGCCATGGGCCGGCCATCGAGTGCCACCGAGGCCTTCCAACGCCCGGGGTGGCGCCGCAGGTGGGCCAGGCTTTCGGGCGAGAGGTGCAGTCGGACGGCGTCCTGGCGCAGATCCTTGACCGGCCTCAGGCGCAGCGTGCGGCTCTCGCGGCCATGGGAGATGGCCACCGAGAGCGTGGGGCCCCGGCCGCGGGTGGGGCCGGCGCCGCCTTCCACGAACACATCGAGTCGTACGTCGCGGGCGCCGCTGCCTACGGCCAGGTCGCCTCCCGCCGCGGGGCCCTGTCCGTCGGCGCTGGCCAGCACGCGCAGGGTCACCAGCCGCAGCCAGGCGCGGCGGCGCCGCGCGTGCCAGGAGCGCGCGAGCGCGCCTAGAGCAGCCAGCGCCAGGAGGCCGAGCGCGACGGCGCCGACCGGTCGGCTCATCTCGCGCAGCTTGTCGAGCGTCGCGGCGTCGAGGGCTTCGTCCACGAGCGCCTGGGCCACCGAGTCGCCAGGCGCCAGGCGCAGCGCGCGTTCGGCGTGGCGGGCGGCCAGCCGTCCGTGATCGCCGTTCCACAGCATGGCCAGCGCGGCGAGGCGCCAGGCGCGGGAGGTGGGATGCGCCTCGGCCCAGTCCTCGAGCCGCCCTGCGGCCGAGGCGTCCATGCCCCAGGCCAGCTCGCGCTGCGCCACGCCGCGGAGCAAGTCGGCCGTCGCGGCGTCGGTCTCGCTCGCGCGCGCCAGCGCCAGCTCGTGGCCCAGACGCTGGCGTGCCGCGCCCGAGCGCTGGAAGCCCTCGATCTCGAGGGCCGCGCTCGCCACGACGGCGAGCGCGGCCAAGGGCAGGATCCAACGGAGCAGGCGGCGCATGGAGACTCCTCGCGGCGTGCGGGGTGGGTCAGCGCTGTTCCACGGGCCACGCCGCCAGGGCCTCGTCGATGGCGCTCAGCGCCTCGGCCGGCGTGGAGGGCGTGACGGCGACCGTCGCCGCCGACTCCAGGCGCGTCTCGCGACGCACCTCGTAGTAGCGCAGCAGCTTGTCCTTCTGCGCGATCGCGCTGCGCACGGCGTCCAGGCGCTCGCGCGCCGAGGCGTAGCCGTTGGCCGAGAGCGAGGCGTCGCCCACCGCTTCGCGCGTGCGCGCCGCGGCCTGCCGGGCCTCGAGGCTCTCGAGCTCGGCAGCCAGCACCTGGACTTCGCGGTCCAGACGCGTCTGCTCGGTGTGCGCCTCCTCGATGGCCTTGGCCGTGGCGGCCCGCTCGCGACGCAGCGTCTCGAGGTCGGTCGCCCGGCGCTCGAGGGCCTGGCTCGAAGCGCGGTAGGCGTCCACGAGGCGCGCCGCGTCCTGCGTGACCTCGTCGCCGGGCACGAGGCCCGCCGGCGTGACGGTCAGCCTCTGCTTGACGTCCGCCAGGGCCAGGTGCTCGCGCTCGACACGGGCCGACAGGCCGCGCACGTCACGCTCGGCCTCGGTCACCGCACGGCCCAGCGTCTCCGACGCCACCTCGGCGCGGATCACGTGCTCGGCGTAGGCGTCGATCTGCGCGCGCGCCTCGGCCAGCTGAGTCTTGAGCGGCACGTTCTCGGTCAGCGAGGCGCGCACGGAGCTGCGTGCGCGCTGCCAGGTGCTCTTGAGCACATCGCTGCCCACGAAGGCGACGAGGCCGGCACCGATCAGTGCGATCCAGAAGAGCTTGCGGAACATGGGATCTCCTAGGGAAAGGCAGGAAGGACGGGTCAACGATGGCGGGAACGTGTCGGCTCAGGGGCCGAGCCACGTTCCGAACTGAACGTAGGTGGACCGCGTGCCGAGCATGACCAGGTCCACGCCGAAGATCAGCAACGAGGCGAAGGCCAGCCCGAAGCCCCGCTGCACGTGGCGACGCCGCCAGGCGAAGAGGCTCAGCAGCAGCGCGAGCCCGGCGCCGACAGCCGAGAGGCTCAGCCACGCGTTGAGCTGGCTGCGCAGCCTGAACTGCGCGACCTGCCGGTTCCGGTCGGCTTCCTGGCGCGCGCGCGCCTCACGCCCGACATCGCGCTCGACGCCCGAGGATCCGTAGCTCGCATGGGGCGCGGGGACGACGGCGCGCATGCCGGCGAAGGCCAGGAACAGCGTCCAGAGGATCGCGGAGGCCAGCAGCAGACGCGGCAGGATGCCGGCGCCGTGGCGCGGCTCGGGCACCAGCAGCTCGACGCGGCGCAGGGGACGACCGTCAGCAGCGAACAGGGGGGGCGCGGGGGGCGGCGGGGGCGCCGCCGCGGCGTAGGCGCGGCCGCTGGAGATCGACCCTGCGCCACCACGCACGCGCTCGTAGGCCAGACGCGCGCGCAGGGGCGCCATGACGATCAGCCCGTAGAGGCCCAGGGCCGTGCCCAGCGGAAACAGCACCAGCATCAGCACGCTGGCCAGGATCTGGGCGTCGCGCGCGCCCGGCTCGAGGTCGCGCAGCCGCCGTCCCACGCGCAGCAGCCAGAGGGCGAAGACGAAGGCCAGCAGGCCGAGGCCCAGCCACGGCGCGAAGCCGTAGCTGCGCCCCCCCAGCAGGGACCCCAGCCCCGGGACGGCGAAGGCCAGCATGATCAGCACTGCGAACACGCGGTCGAGCGTGGCCAGCAGGTCGGCGTGGTGCAGGAAGCGCGCGTCGGCGGCGCTCGTCTCGCCCGGCGCGGCCGTCACGAACCCGGCCGCAGGGGGCTCCGCGGGCCTCGCGAAGGGAGCGGGCTGGACCATGGCCTGGGCCAGCGCGGTGGAGAGGTCGCGGGCCGAGGCGTAGCGGTCCTTGGGCTCGGGCGCGAGCGCGCGGTGGATCACCGTGTCCATGCCGCGGGCCAGGCCCGGGACCAGCTCGCTGGCGGGCGTGAAGCGTCCGAGGGGCAGTCGGCCCGTGAGCCCCTCGTAGAGCATCACGCCCAGCGAGAACAGGTCGCTGCGCCCGTCCACCTCGCCGGCCTCGCGGCGCTGCTCGGGGGCCATGTACTCGTAGGTGCCCAGGATCACGTCCGTGCGCGTCAGACGCGTGGTGGCCTCGGGCGTGGACTCGCGCACCAGGCGCAGCAGGCCGAAGTCGGCCAGCCGCACACGGCCGTCCTCGCCCAGAAGCACGTTCTCGGGCTTGAGGTCGCGGTGCACCACGCCCTTGTCGTGGGCATAGGAGAGGGCCGAGCAGATCTCGGAGGCGATGCGCACGGCCTCGGGCGGCGTCAGCGGGCCGCGCTCGAGACGTCGGCGCAGCGTCTCGCCGCGCACGTACTCCATGGCGAACCACACCTGGCCGTGGTCCTCGCCCTGGTCGAGCACCTCGACCAGGTGCGGGTGGGAGAGAGAGGCCAGCACCTTGCCCTCACGGCGGAAGCGGCGCACGAAGGCCGGGTCCTGGGCCAGCGCTTCCGAGAGCACCTTGAGCGCCACGTGCCGTCCCGAGCCCAGGTCGCGGGCCTCGTAGACCCGGCCCATGCCGCCGCGGCCCAGCAGCCGCTCCAGCTGCCAGGAGCCCAGGCGCGTGCCCACGAGCGAGTCGTGCGGGTCGCTGGGCGCGGCCGCCCGCGCGACCCCGGCCACTGTGGCCAGGGCCTCGGCCCGCACCGCGGCCCCGCAGCCGGCGCAGACCGCGACGCCCTCGGCCCCGGTCACGGAGACGGGCTTGCCGCAACGTGTGCAAGTGACCGTCCAGGTTTCGATGGGTCCGCCTCCCGAAACTGCCTGCGCTGACTGCGCCATGGCCGGGGAACCACAAAGTGCGTGCCCTCTGGGCCCGAACTTCGTGGATCCGCCCAAGCCATGATCCCAGAACGAGTTGCGCTCAGCCACCCGAGCCTGGGAACGCCCCGGTGGGTCAGGCATTGAACGGAACGTTCAGCGTCCGATTCAACGTTTCGTGGAGTCGCCGCTCTCGGTGTCGAGCCCGAAGGCGGCGATCTTGCGGTTGAGGGTGGGCCAGGAGACCCCCAGCAGCGCGGCCGCCGCGCCCTTCTTGCCACCGGTGGCGGCCAGGGCGGCGCGCACGGCGCGCTCCTCGGCTTGGCGCAGGGTGAGCGTCTCACCGGCACCTTCGGGGGGGCGCGGGGGGCGGTGCTCGCCCTCCACCAGCTCGCGCGGGAGGTCCGCGGGCTCGAGGGTCTCCCCCGTACCCAGCACCAGCGCCCGTTCGAGCACGTTCACCAGCTCACGCACGTTGCCCGGCCAGCGCCAGGCGCGCAGCACCTCGCGGGCCTCCGCGGACAGCCGCGGCACACGGCGGCCCAGGCGTGAGGCCAGGCGCTCGAGCTGGGCCTCGGCCAGGCGCTCGATGTCCTCGCCGCGCTCGCGCAGCGGCGGGACGGCGATCGTGACCACGGCCAGGCGGTAGTAGAGGTCCTCGCGGAAGCGGCCCGCGGCGACCTCGGCGGTGAGGTCCCGGTGCGTCGCGGCCACGAGGCGGCAGGCCACGGGCAAGGTCTCGCTCCCGCCCACGCGCGTGAACGTGCGCTCGGAGATCACGCGCAGCACCTTGGCCTGCAGCGCCGGCGAGAGCTCGCCGATCTCGTCCAGGAAAAACGTTCCATCGGCGGCCTGCGCCAGGCGTCCGTCGTGGCGCGCGTGCGCGCCGGTGAAGGCGCCCTTCTCGTGGCCGAAGAGCTCGCTCTCCAGCAGGCCCTCGACGATGGCCGCGCAGTTGAGCGCCACGAACGGACGCGCTGCCCGCGGGCCCCCGGCGTGCAGATGCCGCGCGACCAGCTCCTTGCCCGTGCCGGTCTCGCCCAGCACCAGCACGTTGGCGTCGGCCGCCGCGGCCCGTGCGACCTGCTGGCGCACGGCCTCGATGGCCGGCGACTCGCCGAGGATCTCGGGGGCGTCGCCCGCGCGCGGCGCGAGTGCGCGTCGGGCCTCGGCGCGCGCCACGCCGAGCGTCCGCAGGTTGCGCAGTGCGAGCGCCGCCTGGCGCGCCACCGCGGCCAGGGCCTCGAGGTCGGCCTCGACGTAGCGCCCGGGGCCCTCGGCCTCGAGCACCACCATGCCCAGCACGCCCTCGGCGGTGCGCAGGGGCGCCGCCAGCGTGGAGCGATGGCGGCTGGCGACCAGCGAGGCGTGGGCCTGGCGCGTCTCGTCGGCGCGCGCGTCGCGGATCAGCACGGCCTCGCCCTGCTCGAGCACGCGGGCGAGGAGCGTTCGCGAGGCGGGCGGCACCGCACCGGGCGGGAGCGACGCAGCCACCTCGAGCCTCCCCCCCGGCCCCCCGAGGCTCACCGTGGCGCGGTCCGCGCCCAGCCGCTCGACCAGCAGCGCCAGCAGGGTGCTGAGCGCCTGCGGGGCGCTGCTCGCGTCGGCGCAGGCCGTGGCCGCGTCGCACACGAGCCTCAGGCGCCGCTGCGCGGCCTCGGCCCCGGCCTCGCGGGCAGGATCGGCGCGCTCGGGGTCGAGCGCCAGGTCCACCCGCTCGTCGTCGCTTGCGACCACGGCCGTGCTGCGCTCGTGGCCCTCGGCGGAGACGAAGCGTAGGCGCACGGAGCCGATCTCGATCACGTCGCCGTCGAAGAGCGCCGCGGGACGCTCGAGGCGCTCGCCGTTCAAGCGCGTGCCGTTGGCCGAGCCCAGGTCGCTGAGCATGGTGCGGCCAGCGGTCTGGCGGATCAGGGCGTGGCGCCGGGAGGCGGTCTCGTCGAGGACCTGGACCTGGGCGTCGTGGGCCCGGCCCAGGACGACCTCGCCTTCGCTCCCGACCGTCAGAGCCGCGGGCTGCGCCCGCCCCTGGATGACTTCCAAGCGCGCCATGGCCCCAGGGTAGCCGCCCGGGCGGCCGGGCCGTTGCCGGCTCAACCCGGGGGGGGCATTCGTCCGATGAAGGAGCGTGCCCTCCACCGACTTGCCTCACGCCGGCCGCCGGCTCACCGCCCGCACGCGCCTCAAGCCGCCCATGGAGGCCAGGCTCTCTCGTGGCACCGCGAGCGCGGACGGCTGGATCGTGGACCAGCAGGACGACGGCCTGGGCCTGCGCTTCGGCGCCGCCGATGCCGTCCGTCTGCTGCACGAGGCCTCGACCTGGATCCGCGGCACGTGCAGCCTGTCCCTGGTGGGGGCGCACGCTCCGGCCGAGACCCTGCCCGTCACGGTCGTGCACGTGACGCCGCGCGACGCCACTGGCCACGAGTGCCTCGTCGGCCTGGTCTACGACCGCATGCGCATGAAGCCCGAGCAGGTCCTGCGCCTGCTCGAGACCTGGCAGAAGTTCGAGCCGCTCGGCCGGCGCTGAACGCGCCCGGGGCGCGGGCCCACGCCCGCGCGCGAGCCGCCGCAGGTGTACCATCCTGCCCTGCGCCGGCGCGGCGCGAGACCCCTCGGAGGGACGCTCGACATGGGCTCACGCACGTGGATGGCTGGGGTGGCAGGCGGCCTGCTGATCGCGCTCTTCACTGTCAGCGCTACGGCCAAGGACGCCGACGAGGTCGTGCGTTGGCGCCACACCTACGGCGAAGCGCTGCTCGAGGCGCGCCTGCGGAACGTGCCGGTGCTCGTGTCGCGCCACAAGGACACCTGAGGCCGCTGCGAGAGCATGTACCGGTC
>JANOFW010000354.1:0-2143 GCA_031413835.1 Planctomycetia bacterium | reverse complement strand
GCGAGAGGCTCGTGGCAGAGCTGGCCCGCTCCGGCGGGTTCGGGCTGCGTGCCGAGGTTCCCGTCCCCTTCGCCACCACGCCGGAGCGCCCCGTGTCCCCGTGGCCCGGCGACGCGGCCTCCTACGCGGCCTGGCTCGCCGCGGAGCAGACGCTCTTCGCCGCGGCGGGGTCGGGCGGGGCCGGCGCGCCTGCCGCCTACGTGCCGTCGCGTGCCGACGTGGGCCTGGTGGCTGTGTCCCCGGGCCCGGAAGCCGGCAGCCTCACGAGCGTGGCTCTGCGTCTCTCCGCCGCGGAGGGCCTCGAGGTGGGCGAGGACGACCTGTCCCCGGGGCTGAGGGACGACCCGGTCTACGGCACGCCGGCGCTCTATCTGGTGCCCAAGGTGGACCGTGAGGCGCGGGTGCGGGCGTTCTTCGCCGCCAACGCCGGACTGACGCTCTGGCTGGTCGCGGACGGCCAAGCGCTCCTCCCGGCGCGGCTGCCGGGCAAGCCTGGTCTGGCCATCACCTTCCCCATGCACGGCGGGACGCCCTCCGAGGCGCGCCAGCGCGCGGCGGCGTTCGCGGAGCGCTTGGCGCTCGGGCGCCATCCGTCCCCGGTCAAGGTCGAGCTGCTCTCCCGTCCCTCGGTGATCGACCCGGGCGACGCGGTCTGCCGCGCCTTGGTGCGCACCGGTCCGGCGGCGGAGCCCTTCCTGGAGGCGCTCGCGGCCAAGGACCCGGCCTTCGCGCCCCTGGTCGAACAGCTGCGCGACGGGATCCTCAAGACGCGCACCGAGTGAGCCTCGCGCGCGCCGGCCCGGCCAGCGGCTAGCCCCGCGCCACGGCGACCGTGCGCGGCAGGTGGGGCGTCCTGCGGCACCTGCCGTAGGCTGAGGACGGCGCCCTGTCGGCGCCCACCCATCGCGAAAGGCCCGCCATGTCCGCCACCGTCAACCTCCGGCTCCCCGACGGCTCCGTCCGCCAGGTCGCCTCGGGGACCACGGTGCGCCAGGTGGCGGCCTCGATCGGCCCCGGGCTGGCGAAGGCCGCCGTCGCCGGCGTGCTCTCCGGCCAGGTGGTGGAGATCGACCGCCCGATCGCGGCCGACGCCGACTTCAGGATCCTGACCGCCAAGGACCCGGCCGCGCTCGCCGTCCTGCGCCACTCGGCCGCGCACCTGCTGGCCATGGCCGTGCTCGACCTCTTCCCCGGCACCGACCTGGGCTTCGGCCCGGCCACCGACGAGGGCTTCTACTACGACTTCCGCACCCCGCAGCCGCTGCTCGAGAGCGACCTTCCGCGCATCGAGGCGCGCATGAAGGAGATCGCCGCCGAGAAGCGCCCCTTCGCGCGCATGGTGACCACCAAGGCCGGCGCCAAGGAGCGCTTGAAGCGCGCGGGCTACCACTTGAAGCTGCCGCACGTGGACGAGATCCCCGAGGAAGCGATCTCGTTCTACGACTCGGGCGGCTTCACCGACATGTGCGAGGGCCCGCACGTGCCCGACAGCGCCTGGCTGGCGGCCGTGAAGATCCTGAGCGTGAGCGGCGCCTACTGGCGCGGCGACGCCAAGGGCATCCCCATGCAGCGGGTGCACGGCACCGCCTTCTTCAGCGCCGCCGAGCTCGAGGCCCAGTTGAAGCGCATGGAGGAGGCCAAGCTCCGCGACCATCGCAAGATCGGCCGCGAGATGGACCTGTTCTCCTTCCATCCCGAGGCCCCGGGAGCGGTCTTCTGGCACCCCAAGGGCATGGTCCTGTGGAACACCCTGCAGGAGTTCCTGCGCCACGAGCTGGCGGGGCGCGGCTACGGCGAGATCAGCACCCCGATGGTCTTGAACGACGAGCTCTGGAAGCGCTCGGGCCACTGGGACCACTTCAAGGACAACATGTACTTCATGGAGGTGGACGAGCGGACCTACGCCGTCAAACCCATGAACTGCCCGGGCTGCTGTCTGGTCTACGGCACGACGCCCAAGAGCTACCGCGACCTGCCGCTGCGCATGGCGGAGTTCGGTCGCGTCTATCGGCACGAGCTCTCGGGCGTGCTGATGGGCGCGATGCGGGTGCGCACCTTCACGCAGGACGACGCGCACATCTACTGCACGACCGATCAGATGGGCGACGAGATCGCCAACATGATCGATCTCGTGAAAGTGGTC
>JANOFW010000353.1:0-7894 GCA_031413835.1 Planctomycetia bacterium | reverse complement strand
GCGACGCCGACCGGGCGCAGATCCGCGCCATTGCGGCGCGCGGTGTGACCGGCACGCCTACCCAAGTGAAGCTGGGGCTTGAGCGGTTGGCGGCGACGTATGGCACGGATGAAGTGATCGTGCTGACGATCACGTATGAGTCACGGCCGACACCTCCGCGGGGTGGCGCGTGAGGTAGGCGAGGGCCGGCTCGGCGCCCTTGCCCAGCGCCACCAACGCAGACTTGGGCGCGGCGCCGAACTGCGTGCGCACGAAGGCGACCAGGCCCGGCAGGCCTGCGGCGTCGAACTCGGTGCGGCGGCTGTTCCAGGCGGTCACGAGCTGTTCTCGGTAGGCCGGGAAGTAGCGGTCGAACTTGAGCTCGTCGCCGCCGCCGAGGGCCAGCGGCGCCAGCAGGATCCAGGGCTGGTCCTTGCGCTCGGAGGCGAAGCGCGCCAGGGCCCCGGCGAACTGCTGACCCTCGCCCTCGAACACCAGCAGCAGCGGATGCTGCTTGCCCGGCTTCCAGCCCTTGGAGAGCGAGAGCCAGCCGGCCATGGGATGGCCTTCCGCTCGCACCAGCAGCGGCGCCTTCTGCGCCATGGGGGCCAACGTGGCTACGCGCGCCTTGGTGGGGGAGAGCTGGAGCGCGGTGACGAGGAACGCTGTGTAGCGCGCGTCTTGCTGCTCCTTCTCGAGCACCTTGGACATGCGCTCGTGGGCCTTGGCCACCTCCTCGCGCGTGCGCAGGATGCGCTTCGTCGAGGCCTCGTCGCCGTGTCCCGCGCCGGCGAGGGCGGCAATCTTTGTCTCGGCCTCGGGCAGGCCGACGAGGTCGTCCTTGGCGGTCTTGGCCCGCACCCATGCGTCATGTGCCTCGGCCTTGAGGTCGCGGCCTGCGAGGTCGAGCGCGAGGGTGAGCCAGGCCTTGGCGTTCTTGGCCTGCTCCTCCGCGATGGCCGCCTCGATGGCCGCGTAGTCCTCGACGGCGTTCGCCGCGCGCGGCAGGCCCCAGCTGACGAGGCAGCCCAGGAGCAGGAGCCGGCAGCAGACCGCCCGTGCTTGGATCATGGCGCCAGCATAGCGGGTACGTCGTGGTCGCGCCGCCGAGGCGCCGGTATCGTCGTGGGCCCCGCCGGCCGGTCCCCAGGACTGAGCGGCGCGGGCGGAGGCTCCATGGGTCGCCAGTGGCTGCAGAAGGACCGCGAGATCAACGCCGCCAAGCGCGGCAAGATCTTCAACAAGCTGGTGCGCGAGATCAGCGTGGCGGCCAAGGCCGGCATGCCTGACGTGAACATGAACGCGCGCCTGGCCGTGGCGGTCGAGGCCGCCCGCAAGCAGTCCGTGCCCAACGACACGATCGCGCGCGCCATCAAGAAGGGCGCCGGCCTCACGGGCGAGAAGCTCGAGATCGACCTGGTCACCTTCGAGGGCTACGCGCCCCATCACGTGCCCGTGATCGTGGAGTGCCTGACCGACAACCGCAACCGCACCGCCCCCGAGATCCGGGTCCTCTTCCGCGGCGGCCAGCTCCCGGCCCGCGTCACCTTCATCTTCGACCACGTCGGCATCATCGAGGCCACCCACGAGACGCCCGGGCAGGACCCCGAGAGCGTGGCCATCGAGGCCGGCGCCCAGAACGTGGAAGCCCTCGAGCACACCCCCGCGGGCCACAGCGGCGCGCGCTTCTTCACCGACCCCACCGACCTCGACACCGTCACCAAGGCCCTGCGCCACGCCGGCTGGTCCGTGACCCTCTCCGAGATGGGCTACCACGCCAAGGACCCCGTCTCTCTCCCCCCCGACCAGCGCGCCCAGGTCGAGGAGTTCCTCGCCGCCCTCGACGACAACGAAGACGTGCACCGTATCTACGCCGCCCTGCGCTGAGCGGTCGGAGGCCCATCGTGAGCCGAGCGCTGCTCCTTGTGCTTGCCGTCGTGGCGGGCCTGGGCGCCTGGGCGCTCCTGCGCCGTCCCGCCGGCACCGCTGTGGACGGCACGCAGGACCGTGAGCCTGCGCATCACGGGGGGCAGGGTGACCTGAGCGTCGGGACTGCGTCCGAGGCAGAGGGCCCTCCTCCCGGTCAGCCTCGGCTCGAGGGCCCGCCCAGGGAGGTGAAGGCGGGCGGCGGCACGCTGGTGGGTCGCGTGCTGCGCCCCGGTGGCATTCCCGCGGCGGACGCCCTCGTGCGGGCTCGCTCCGACGCAGCGCCGACGCGTCCGGCCGTCGAGACGCGCAGCGCCGTCGATGGCACCTTCCGGCTCGTGGGTCTGCCGGCGGGGCTGTTGCAGGTTCGCGCGTCGTGGGCCGAGGAGGACTCCCAGCTCGAGATCATGGCCTTCGCCACGGCGGACACCGACGAAGTCGAGCTGCGCCTCGTCCCGCGCATGTGGGAGCTGCGGGTCCGCGTCGTGGACAGTCTGGGCGTCCTGGTTCCGACCTTTCGCTGTCGCGTCCTGACGTCTGAGGCCAACCGCACGGCACGCGGCAAGGCGGGAGTGGCCGTTCTCAAGCTGGGCGCGGACTGGCTGGACCAAGTGTGGATCGACCCCGGGGAGCAATCCACTTTCGTCGAAGTCTGGGACGCTCGCGATGGCGAGGGCCGGGCGCTCGACTGCGGGGCGGCTCGTGTGGGCCCCATCGAAGCGCAGGGCGAGGAACTGCGGGTGTCGCTGCCGACCGGTCGCGCCCTACGGGGCCGGCTGCTCCGTCCCGATGGGACACCCGCCAAGGGCGTGAGCCTGCTTGTGAGCGTCGCGGCCGGTGGCAAGGACGTGCCGCGCGATCTTCCGGCGGGGCGCACGGACGTCCCGCTCGAGGACTTCAGTCTGGAACTGACCACCGACGACCAGGGTCGCTTCGACTGCGCGCGACTCTCTGCGAAGAGGAACCACAGCGTGCAGGTCCAGTGGACTGGCCCGGACCTTTTACCGCTGGAGCACGTGGTGGGACCAGCGGAGGACATCGGCGACCTCCACCTGCGTGCGGCCCTCACCGTCGAGCTTCGCGTCCTGCATGCCGACGGCGCACCGCAGCCTGGTGTCATGGTCTGGGCGGTGCCAGTCGATCACGACCCCCGGCCGACCACTGGCGTGCCCGCGTCACGCCGGTCGTTCCACAGCGACATCCACGGCGTGGTGACTCTCACGGGCCTGGATCCTGAGGCGCGGTATGTCCTGGATGTCATTCCACCGCGCGAGGATGAGGTTGCTGACTTTAGACTGTCGCCGGAGCTGGAGCCGTACCGGAGGGAGATCCACAAAGCGGTGGGGCTGGGGTGCCTTCGGCTGCCCGACTGGCGCCCACGGCCCGAGGTTGTGCGCCTCCCCCTGGCGCGCCCCCTGGAGGGAGTCGTCGAAGACGAGGACGGCCAACCGGTAGGTTCTGCGTTCGTCGAGGTGCGCGATCTCCATGGGTGGCGCTGGGTCGCTCAAGCGGACGCCGACGGCGGGTTTCATCTGCCTCAGCCGCCCGCGGGGCCGCTCCTGTTGCGTGCGGCGCTGCACAGGGTTGCCCCGGGTAGCGCTGCAGCGGGCGCACTCGTGCGGATCGAAGAGGAGGCTCGTGGCGACGTGCGGCTGAGCGTCGCTCTGGCGGGCAGCGCGGTCGTCATCGTACGCGGCGATCGCGAGAGCGCGCTCGACGAGGCAAACGTAGACGGCATCTTCACTCTGCGCGGTGGGGAGGCCGTGGTGCTCCGGCTCGATGGAAAGGGCTGGTCTGTGGCGCCAGCTGACGTCGTGGCGCTGGCCACTCCAGCCGACGAGCAGCACGCGGCCGACGAGGCCGGGGACGCCGTGCGCTGCTACCGCATCGTCGGCCTGCGCCCCGGTGCCCGCCATGCGTTCTGGCAGCACTTGCCCAATGAGGGCTACCTCTATGGCGAGATCCCGCCCGCTGCCCGCCTTCTTCGGCTACGGCAAGAACCCGGAGAGGCGATTCAGTTGCGCGTGCGCGGCGTCGCCGCGGACACAGTCGTGAAGATCGCGGCCTCGGACGCTCTCGGTCGGGTCGTGCGCGGCATAGTCCCGCTGGACGCTGGCGAGGCCTCCCTGGATGGCCTGCCCCGCGGAGCGTGGGACGTGCAGGTCACGGCGATTCTCCCTGGAGGGCGGCAGGCCGAACGCAGCGGCCGCGCGCAGACAGGCTCGGTGCTCGAGCTCGACCTGGCCGCGCCGATCCGCTGAGCGCGGTGGCCGGAGATCTCGACCGCCCGAGCCGGCCCGCCGGGCCAAGCTCGCCAGCGGCTGAAAGGGGGGATGGGGAAGGCCGCCTGAGGAGGTGGTGGGCCGCGTGGCCCCCCGGTGGAGGCCGCCATGAAGAAGAACCCTCTCGTCGTCGCCTGGATGCTCCTGGTTCCGGCCGCCCTGGCGCTGAGCGCCTGCGGTGGGGGAGGCGGGGTCCCCGCTCCCGGCACCGTGATCGTGGTGGCGCCTCCGGATGACGCGGTTCAGCCGCCGCTCGATCCCCCGCCGGCTCCTCCTCCGCCGCCTCCTCCTGCGCCCCCCGCGCCCCCCGACCTTCCGCCTGCGGAGCCGCCCGCGGATCCGCCGGTCGATCCGCCGGTGGTCCCGCCTGTGCCGCCCATGCCGTTGCCGCCGTTCCCGGCATTGGCGGGCTTCGGCTCGGCGTTGGACGTGGCCTACGACGCCGAGCGGCGCGTGCTCTACGCGGTGGACAACTCCACCGGCCAGCTCCTGGCGCGCGGCGAGGGCGAGGCCGCCAACTGGATCGTGCGAGACCTGACCGTGCCGCCCGTGCTGGCGCTGACCTTCCGGCCCGAACCCGCGCGGCTCTTCGCCCTGATGGGCCCGGCTCCCGACGTGCAGGTGATCGCCGGCTTCGACCCCGTCAGCGGCGACATGCTCGATCTGTGGCCCGTGCACGCCGGCCTGCGGCTGGCCTCGCTGGAGTGGCACGAGGCCGACCAGCGCTTCTACGCCGTGGACGAGACGACCGACTCCCTCGTGGCCCTCGATGACTTCGCCGGCGCCGTTCTCGACCTGGTGCGGCTCCACCTGCCGCTGGACGTCCGTGGGCTGGCGGTCGATCCGCTCAAGGGCGACCTGATCGCGCTCGATGCCCTCGGCCAGCGACTCGTGGCCATCGACCGTGCCTCGGGGGCGCCGGGGGCGGAGCGCCCGCTCGGGCGCGCCGACCTCGTCGGCCTGGCCGAGCGCGACGGCCTCTTCCTGACCCTGGACCTCGACGACCAGCTGCTGCTGGAGTACGTCCGACCCGGCGCGCCGTAGGGACCGCGACACGTCCGGCCTGGCCGACGTGGGCGCGGTTCAGTCCTGCGCAGTGCGTACCAGGTGCGTCCAGCCGGTGACGTTCGTCTCCGCGACGCGGCCCACGCCTTCGGCGTAGAGGATGATGTCGGTGTCCTCGATCTCGTCGGGATTGGAGGCGATCTCGACGCAGGGGGCGAAGACTCCGGCCGGCACGTCGGCCACGCCATCGAGCGCGCGCACCTCGAGCACTTCCTGACCGTCGGGCTTGAAGCCCACGTAGCGCTCGCCCACGCGGGGCGTCGCCCCGAAGGCCATCCAGGCCGTCCCCCCGGCCACGCCTGCGATCCAGGAGTCCGCGGTGAGAGTGAAGGCGTCGCCCTCCCGCTCGAAGGACTCCTCGCCGAAGCGCCAGACGTTGCCGGCGGCGTCCTGGGCGAACCACTCGGTGGTCAGGCCCACGAGCACGCCGTCGCGGAAGCTCAGCTCCTCGATGGCCGTGCACTCCACGCCCCGGATGCGGCGCGGTTGCTCCAACGTGCGCACCTCCTCCGCGATCGGGACGCCGTCGTACTCGCCCACGTAGTGCCAGGTCCAGCCGCGCTCGATGGGGAAGTAGGGGTGGTGCACGCCCTTGACGAAGGCGGCCGGGCTGAGCTCGCCCGTCGTCCCTCCACCGCCGCAGCCGCCCGCGAACAGGGACGCGAGCAGCGCCGCGAGGACCAGCGGGGAGGTGAGCCGGCGCGGACGAGCAGGGATCAGGCGCATGGCAAGGTCTCCAGACGGCATCATCCGCGGCTTGCTGAGGAAGGGCTGAGGATCGGCTCGGGCGGCAGGCTGGCCTCCTGTCGCGGCTCAGCGATGGCGCGGCCCGGGGCCTCGGCGGGGCCCGAGAGGCGCGCTCGGAAGATGCCGGCGGAGTCCTGGGTGAGCCGCACCCTGAGGCCGATGAGCGGGGCGATGGCCGACACGAGCGCCAGGCCCAGGCCAGCGTGCTCCGCCGAAGCGCGTGCGTCGTCGGCGCGCCAGAAGGGCTCGGCCAAGCGCGTCAGCTGCTCCTCCGTGAGGCGCTCGGTGGGGTTGGCGACTTCGAGCTCGAAATGGCCATCGGGCTCACGCCAGGCCGTGCAGCGGATCTCGGCGCCCGGGGGAGCGTAGCTCAGGGCGTTGTCGAGCAGGTTGCGCAGCAACATGCCGAGCTTGAGGGGGTCGCTGCTGAGCAGCAGGTCTTCGGGCACCGTCATGTGCATGCGCAGGCGAGCCCCGGTGGCGCGCGGGGCCAGGCCGGTCCAAGCGACCCGCGTCGCCTCGGCCAGCAGCACGGGGGCCAGGACGACCGGCTCCTGGCCCGCTTGGCAGCGGGCCAGCAGCAGCAGGTCGGTCACGAGGCCTTCCATGTGCCCGGCGATGGCCTGGCAGTCGGCGAAGAAGCGTGCGTTGCTCTCGGCGTCGTCGGGCCAGCGCGCGCCCACGGCCGCCAGCGAGCGCAGCTCGGCGATCGGCGTGCGCAGCTCGTGGGCCACGTTGCCGGTGAAGCGCCGCTCGCGCGCCATGGCCTGCTCGAGCCGATCGAGCAGTCCGTTGATCTGGCGGGTCACTCCGGCGAGCTCGCGCGGCGGATCGGCCAGCACGACGCGCTCGCCGGGGCGTTCCCTGCCCAAGCGCTCGACCTGCGCGGCGATCTGCTCGAGGGGCGCGAGGCCGCGGGCGAGCGCGCGCCATACCCAGAGGGCGGCCAGCAGCGCGGTCGCGCCCGCGATCAGCAGGATGGCGAGGTGCAGTGCGCCCAGCGTGGCATCGAGGGCCTCGCGACCGCTGGCGACCACGAGGACCATGGTGCGCTGGGGGCCGCTCGCCGCCGGACCGTCCTCGTCGTCGGTGCTCTCGGGGGCACGTCCCGGCACATAGGCCACCTGCACGCTGCGGCCTGCCCGGCCGTCGGGGAGCAGGACGTCGGCGTGCCGAGGGCCTGGGTCGAGCCCCGGCGCGCGGGGCAGGTCGCCCTCGAGCCGGTTCGAGCGCAGCCGCACGCTGCCGTCGTCGAGCCAGAACTGGAAGTGCTCGGGCCTCTCGGCGCGTTGGAACTCGGGCATCAGCTCCGGTCGATAGTCAAGCTCGATCTGCCCGCCCTCCTGCTCGGTCAAGGCCACGAAGGCCTGCGCCTTCGTGACGAGCGCGGCGTCGAGCTCGGCGGTCAGCCGGGCACGCGCGGCGCCGGCCAGCACGAAGCCGCTGCCTGCGATGAGCGCCACCAGCCCGAGCGCGAGCGTGAGCAGCAGCCGTCGGCGGATGGAGGGCCCGACGCTCACGCGATCAGGTAGCCGTGGCCGCGACGCGTCTCGATCACCTCGGGCGTGCCCTCCGCGTGCAGCTTGCGGCGCAGCTGGTGCACGAAGACCTCGACGGCGTTCTCGGTGCCATGGCCCACGTCTGCGTAGAGCCTCTCAAGCAGCTCGGCCTTGGCCACCACGCGCCCGCGGCGCGCCAGCAGATGCTCGAGGATCGCGTACTCGTTGTGCGTGAGGTGCAGCGGCCGGCCGTCACGCTCCACGACGCGCTTGCCCGTGTCCACCCGCAGGGCGCCCAGCTCCACGAGCGGGCTCTTCGCGCCGTACTTGCGCCGTACCAGCGCGCGCAGGCGCGCCACGAGCTCGCCGAAGTCGAAGGGCTTCGTCAGGTAGTCG
>JANOFW010000352.1:0-8727 GCA_031413835.1 Planctomycetia bacterium | reverse complement strand
CTCTGGCGTCGCCCTTCGACGTGCTTAGGCAATCGCATGCCATCGGCTTCGACTAGCCGGGGCCTGACCCCCCTTCTCACCACGTGCCTCCAATCGCGTGGGGTTGCCCTGGGAACGCCAGGCTCCAGCCTGGCTCTGGCGTCGCCCTGCCCAGTACCACTCCGCCCACCTCGGCGCAGGCCTGGGATCAGTGAGCACTGCCCCAGAGGGGATGCCTTCCACACACTCGGCAAGGCTGGAGCCTGGCGTTCCCAGGTGGACCGCGGCGTAGCTGGAGGTTGGTCCGCGACCGCGATGTCCAGGCCCTTGCGCCTAGCGCACCACGAGTACCGGCCCCAGTGCCTTCGGGCGGCCGAACTCCATCGAACCGGACTTGTTCCACAACGTGACGTACAGGCGCAGAACCCGCGTGGGGTAGGGATCTCCCTCGAGTGAACTGCGGTCGAAGCTGGCTTCCCCTTCGAAGTAGTCCCCGCGCAGCGTGGCCGCCGCCTCCGTGTGCCAGTCGTCGGCGTAGGTAGTGGCGGCGTGCCATCCCAGGAGGGCCGTTCCTCCGCGCGTTGGCGTCCACATCGTGGCTCCCGCGTCTCCGTACGCTGATGCGAGCAAGCGCACGCCAATCACCAGGCGCCTGCCGTCGCTCAGGGCCAGAAGCTCTCCGGGCCCGAGCGCAAGCGGCCGCGCCTGGGTCCAGGCACGGTCGTCGAGGCGCCCGTCGATCACCACCGGCTCGGGAACCCATGCCGCAAGCAGCAACTCGTCCGAGGGCGGGAGACTCGCCGCCGTCAGCCGCAGCCGCTCGGGCAGGGCACGAAGCCAAGGTGGGTCGGCACGGCGCCCTGCGAGCGCGAGCTCCAGACTCCGGCTCGTAGTCTTCAGAAACGATGCCGGGTCCGGCGCGTGCGGCGCGCAGGCGGCCAGCAATTCGGTCAACTCTGGCCATGGGCCCGGGGTGAGCGGCGGCTGCCAGGTCGCCGCGAGGGCGTCGGCCGACCCCGGCCCGGCACGCACGAGCACGCCCTCGAGCACCTCGCCCAGGTCCGCATCGCGCCCTCGAGGAAGCGAGGGAATCGCCTCGGGCGCCGCGGACGCCCAGGTCTCGACCAGCACGACCGGGACACCTGCCTCCTTCACCGCGCGCGCGGCGTCGGCGCGCGAGATGGTCGTCGGTGCCTCGACGGGTCCCTGCCACCCGAGCACGGCTTCGGGGATCGAGCGCAGGTCCAGCGGCGGTCCGATGCCTGAGAGATCGGTGGCGAGCGAGCTGGGGATCACGAGCAGCTCGGCCAAGCCGCCGGGCCGCAGCCGATCGGCCACCTGCCGGGCGGCCTCCCGCTCGAGCCCAGGTGCGGCGTCGATTTCGTGCAGCCACGTTCCCACGTACCCGAAGTCCAAGGCGAAGTGCCGCACGCCTCGCGTCTGCCAGGCCAGCAGCGCTGCGATGGCCGTTGCGACGGTTGGCCGGTCCGGGTACCGCCCAGGGGGGTAGACCTTCCCGCCCTCTGGCGTGCCGCCCCAGAGCAGCTGTGCTGCCGCCACGGGAACGATGCCGTGCTCGCGCATGCGAGTCAGCGCTTGCTCGTCCGCACCCTCTCCCAGCCACAGCCGATTGCCGTGCGCGCCCGCGATGTCGAGCAGGTTCTCCCCGGGCCCGAAGCCCGTCGCGCCGCGGATTCGGAAGCGCGGCGTGACGGCCCGGACGACACGCACGCTACCTCGCTCTGCGGGTGGGCCCTGCTCCATGGAAGGCGGGGGACCCTTGCGGGGCGTGATTGTGTAGGTCTCGAGGTCAGCGCGCGCCGCCGCGAGGGCCGCCGCGTCTTCTGCCAGGACGAAGACGATCGCCTGCTCCCCGTGCCTCCACCCCGCGATTGCGTACCCGCCTCGCAGCCACCCCTTCTCGACGCCCAACAGCGACTTCGCAAGCACTTGCGCCGCGGCGTCGCCGGCAAGGCCCAGCAACAGGAGGGGGCCCGAAGGGAGCGGGAGCGCGAGCGTCTCCACCTCGCGCCCTGCGGGAAGGAGGCTCCCCAACGCCGACGGCCACCCCGGAGACGCGAGCACTCGGGCTTGCGTGAGATCGAGCGGTGCCGCCTCCGGCTCCGCGACCGCGCGGCCGAGCAGGCCGGAGGTCAGCAGGGCGAGCAGCGTGAGCGGGCGAACGAGGTTCATGCGGCCTCAGGGTCGGCACCAAGTGTAGGCACGCTGGGGAACGGTGAAGCGGGAGCACGATTCCAGAGCAGCGACACACATGCATCTTCCCTGGGAGAGCCAGGCCCCAGCCTGGCTCTGGGGTTGCCCTTCGAAGTGCCTTGAGTAGCCGGGGGCTGACCCCGCCTTCTCGCCACGTGCCCCCCCTCGCGAGGGGTTGCCCCGGGAGCGCCAGGCTCCAGCCTGGCTCCGGCGTCGCCGGGCCCAGCTCCTCTCTGCCCACCTCCGCGCAGGCCTGGGATCAGTGAGCACTGCCGCAGGCGGGACGTCTTCCACACACTCGGCCAGGCTGGAGCCTGGCGTTCCCAGGGGGGCCGCGGCGCCGTCTTGGCGGGTGGCGCTACTTCGCCTCGAACTGCGGGCCGGCGTAGAGGTCGAGCCAGCCGCACTTTGAGCAGCGGAAGGCGCCCACGGAGTGCCTCTCGCGCCAGGGCGGCAACTTGACGCCGCCGAAGAGCGCGCGGCGTGGGTCGCCCTTCATCCAGCGTGACATGCTGCCGCCGGTCCTCTCCTCCTTCAGGAACCCGGCCTCCATCGCTCCGCCACACCGCAGGCACTTCGGTGCTTCCATGGATTGCCCCCCGGCCCCCCTAGATCCGCTCGAACGGCTCGTACAGGCGCCGGTACTCCTCCCGCGCCTCGCGGTCGGTCATGGCGGCGAACTTGTCGCAGATGGCGCGCTCGAGCCCGACTTCGGCGGCCCAGGCCCGCTCCTCGGGCTCGAGCAGGGTCGGCGTCTCGCGGTAGGACTCGAAGAGGCCCGTGAGGAACCGCCGCGCGCGGTGGCCCATCTTCATCAGCGGCGGAGCGTTGTAGAAGTGCTCGTAGAGGTAGTGCGAGAGCTTCCTCTGCAGTCGGTGCATCTCGTCGTGGAAGGCGATCAGGGGGTGGGGGTGGGCCTGCACCGCCTCGGGGCTCGTCACGCCCGCGGCAGCGATGCGCTCGGCGGAGGCGGCGATCAGGTCGCCCACGCCGGCGTCGATGATGCGCTTGACGGTGAGCAGCACCTGCAGAGGTCGGCTCAGACCCGGCTCCTCGGCGAGCACGCGCTCCCAGGTGCGGCTCCAGATCTCGACCTCGCTCAGGCCCTCGGGCTTGACCAGCCCCGCGGCGATGCCGTCGTCGAGGTCGTGGGCCAGGTAGGCGAGCGAGTCGCAGACGTCCACCAGCTGCGCCTCGAGCAGCGGGCGCACGCCCTCGCGGAAGCCCAGCGCGGCCTTGGGGGCCGGGCTGTGGAGCGCGAAGGCCTCACGTACCTCGTAGCTCAAGTTGATGCCGCGCCACTTGGGATAGCGCCGCTCGAGCAGGTCCACCACGCGCAGGCCGTGGGCGTTGTGCTCGAAGCCCCCGTGCGCCTGCATCAAGTCGCGCAGCACGTACTCGCCCTTGTGGCCGAAGGGGCCGTGGCCGAGGTCGTGGGAGAGGGCGATGGACTCGGTCAGGTCCTCGTTCAGGCGCAGCGCGCGGGCGGCCGTGCGCGCGATCTGGGAGACCTCCAGCGTGTGCGTCAGGCGCGTGCGGTAGTAGTCGCCCTCGTGGTTGACGAAGACCTGGGTCTTGTACTCCAGGCTGCGGAAGGCGCGCGTGTGCACGATGCGGTCGCGGTCGCGCATGTAGCCGGTGCGGTAGGGATGCTCCGGCTCGGCGTGCGCCCGGCCCCGGGAGGCCGCGCTGCGCATGGCCCACGGGCCCAGCTGGGCCGCCTCGCGGGCCTCGATCTCGGCGCGGGTGATGGCGATGGACGGCGGCATCGGGCGCGGATTCTACGCCGGGCCCGGTCGGAACGGGCCTCGGCGCGCGCGCGACGCCTCGCCGTCCGCGCCTACTTGCGCTTGAAGTCGAGCACGATCGTCATGGGGCTGCGCGCCGGATCGCCCTCGAGCGTGACGCGCAGCGTGCGCTCCGCCGTGCGCTGGTAGGTGAAGCGCATGGGGAAGTCGTTGGCCGGGTTCTCGAACACGGCCTTCTTCGCCGCGGCGTCGAGGGAGGCGAGCGGGAACTCGAGCGACTTGCGACCGCCCGGGAAGGGCGTGAAGATCAGCTTGCCGTCCTTCTCGAAGAAGCGCTCGTAGTCGAAGGTGACCACCTTGCCGCCCTTGATCTCCTTGGTGGCGCTGAGCACCTCGCCCCCGGTGGCGCTGGTGTAGCAGGCCTCCCAGGTGCTGGCCTCGAGCGTGGCGGTCCAGGCGCCTTCGAGGAAGCCCAGGTCGGCGATGCGGGGGGGCGCGGGGGGCGGTTCGGCCCGCCCTACGGCAGGCGGCCAGGCGGCGGCGGCGACGGCGACCGTCGAGAGGACGAGAAGAACACGGGTCAGGGGCGCGGGGGACATGGGAACTCCTTGGGGAAGGCCGCATCCTCGGCCCTCGCGCCCCTGCCGTCTTGGACGGATGCGACAGCGCTCAGCAGGGATCGAGGATCGCGTCGTTCAGGCCGTGGGACTCGGCCAGGAACCGGCTCGGGCTCGTACCGGCCAGGTCGGAGAACTCGCGCGTCAGGTGGGCCTGATCGCAGAAGCCCTGCTCCAGCGCCAAGCGCGCCCAGGAGGCCGGCAGCTCGCCCTTGAGACGCTGCAGCACGCCTTGGAGCCGCGTGATGCGCAGGAAGACCTTGGGCGCGATCCCCACATGCGCCAGGAAGCCGCGTTCGAGCCGGCGTGGGCCCGCACCGACGGCCTCGGCCAGCTCCGCGGCTCCCACGCGACCGCCGTGGCGCTGGCCCCAGCGCACGGCCTGCTCGACGACCGGCGGCACGCGTCGGGCCCGGCCCAGACGCGCCAGCAGCCAGCCCTCGGCCGCCTCGCGTCGCGCCGCGAGACTCGTGCAGGCCCGCAGGCGTCCCTCGAGGGCCCGGGCGTCGCCGCCCAGCACCTCGTCGAGCGCCAGCAACCGGTCCGTCAAGTCGCGCGGGGCGACGTCGAGCAGCGCGCCCGCGCCCCAGGGCTGGAAGCGCACGGCGAAGACGTCCACGCGCTGCGCCGGTCGCAGCAGCACCGCGGCCTCGAGCTGCCCCGCCAGCACGAGGGGGCGCTGGGTCGTGGGGCGTCCCTCGGCGTCGAGCCGCGCGAAGGGATCTCCCAGGTGGACGATCAGCTCCATGCGACCGTCGGGGACCACGCGCTCGAGTGGCCGATCGGCACGCGGCTCGGTGTCTCGCAGCGACCAGTAGCAGCGCACGAAGGGGGCCAGGGCCGGCGACGGGGTGAGCTCGCGGTACTCCACACGCCGAGTCTAGCCCGACCCCAGCCGCGCCCGCTGCCGGTCGGCTGTCCGCCGTACCGTAGGCGTCCATGCGAACCGTCGTGCAGCGAGTCAGCCGGGCCGAGGTGCGCGTCGAGGGCGTCTCGGTGGGACGCATCGAGCGCGGCCTGCTGCTGCTCGTGGGCGTGGCCAAGGGCGACATGGCAGCCGACGCCGACGCCACCGTCCGAAAGATCGCCGCGCTGCGCTGCTTCCCCGGGCGCACGCCGCTCGACCAGACCCTCGCGCAGGTGGGTGGCTCCTGCCTGGTCGTCAGCCAGTTCACCCTCCTGGCCGACCTCGCCCACGGCAACCGTCCCGGCTTCGACGCCGCCGAAGCCCCCGCGCGCGCCGAGGCCCTCTACCTGCGCGTCGCCGAGGGCCTGCGCGCCGCGGGCCTCCCCGTCGCCACGGGCCGCTTCGGCGCCACGATGGAGGTGGACCTCGTCAACGACGGCCCCGTCACGCTCCTCCTCGACGTCCGGGACGGCCGCCTGCTGCCTTCCGGCTCCTGAGAAGATGCGCTGGAAAGCGGGCGTTCGGCCCGCTGCGGGCGGCCCCGCGCGTCTGTGCAGAACTTTTGCCCCTCGGGCCCGTCCTACCGGGGTAGATCCACTGTGGAGCCCCACCATGCTTGCCTCCTCCGCCCGCCGCCTGCTGGTCCCCCTGGCCGCGCTGCTCGGCGTGCTGCTCGGCCTGCTCGCCGCCCCGCCCGCGCATGCCGACGGCTTCCTGGTGCCCCGCGATCCGGGTCGCCCGGTGCGAGGTGGCTGGTCGGTCAAGAGCCATCGCGTGGACGTGAGCGTGAAGGGCCCGCACGCGCGCGTGACGGTCGACGAGGAGTTCGTCAACCACGGGGCGAGCACGCTCGAGGCCGAGTACGTCTTCCCGTTGCCGCAGGGCGCGATGGTGAGCGCCGTCACGCTCTTCGAGGGCGACGTGGCGCTCGAGGGCCGGCTGCTCTCGGCCGAGGAGGCGCGCCGCGCCTACGAGGAGATCGTGCGGCGCCAGAGGGACCCGGCGCTGCTCGAGTACCTCGGCCGCGACCTCTACCGCGTGAGCGTGTTCCCGATCCCGCCGGGCCAGAGCCGCAAGGTGCGCCTGCGCTACGACCAGGCGCTGGCCCTGGACGGCGGCGTGGTCGAGCTGCGCTACCCGCTGGCCACCGAGAAGTTCTCGACCCAGCCGCTGCACGACGTCTCGGTGCGCGTCGTCGTCGAGGCCGATGGCGCCCTGGGCCCCGTCTACAGCCCCACCCACGAGATCGCCGTCGCGCGGCCCTCCAAGAACCGCTTCGAGGCCTCCTTCGAGGCCCGCCACGTGCGGCCCGACACCGACTTCCTGCTCTACTGGGCGCTCTCGGCCGGCGACGTGGGCGCGACGCTGCTGACCTGGTGGCCCAAGGACGAGGAACGCGGCTACTTCCTCTTCCTGGCCTCGCCGGCCCCCGCCGACGCCTCCGCGCGTGCGGCCCAGCCCAAGCAGATCACCTTCGTGGTGGACACCTCCGGCTCGATGTCCGGCGACAAGATCGAGCAGGTACGTGTGGCGCTCACCCAGGTGATCGGCGCGCTCAACGTCGGCGACCGCTTCAACGTGATCGCCTACGACACCGGCGTGCGTCCGCTGTGGAGCGAGCCGCGCACGCTCTCGCCCGAGGCTCGCGCCGAGGCCCTGGGCTTCGTGCGCGACTTGAAGGCCGTCGGCGGCACGAACATCGAGGGGGCCCTCACGGCCGCGCTCTCGGGTCCACGCAGCGAGGACATGCCCGAGGCCATCGTCTTCTTGACCGACGGACGCCCCACGGTGGGGGTGACCGACCCCAAGGAGATCCTGGCCAAGGTGACGGAGGCCAACAAGGCGCGCGGTGCGCGCGTGTTCGTCTTCGGCGTGGGCGTGGACGTCAACGGGGTCCTGCTCGACCGGCTGGCCCTCGACAACCACGGTGCGCCGGCCTACGTGCTGCCGCGCGAGGACGTCGAAGCCAAGATCGGCGCGCTCTACGAGAAGCTGCGCTATCCCGTCTTGACCGACCTGAAGCTCGACCTGGCCGGGCTGGGGGCCAGCGAGATGCTGCCCGAGAGCGTGCCGGACCTCTTCCGCGGCGGCCAGCTGATGATCGCCGGGCGCTACGGCAAGGCGGGTCGTCGCGAGGTCGTGCTCTCCGGCCGCGACGGCCAGGTGCTGCGCGAGCACCACTACCTGCTCGAGGCCGCCGAGCGCGGCCGCGGGCTCACGGAGGACTTCCCCGCGCGCGTCTGGGCCACCCGCCGCATCGCCTTCCTGCTCGACCAGATCCGGCTCCTGGGCCGGCGCGAGCCGGAGCTGGTGCAGGAGGTCGTGCGCCTCTCCACGCGCTTCGGCATCCTGACCGAGTACACCGCCTTCCTGGCCGACGACACCGTGGACCACGCGCATCTGGCCGCCAACGCGCGGCGCGCGGGCGCCGAGCTCGAGAAGCAGACAAAACACGAGGACGGGGGCTCGGGGGTGGCGCAGGCCGCCAACCAGTGGGGTCGCCGGGGCGCGGAGCGCGCGCCCGGGGCCCAGCGCGTGCTGCTGGGGGCCGACGGCGACCGCGACGTCGCGGACACGGCCATGGAGGGCGTGCGCCAGGTGGCCAACCGCACCTTCTACCGACGGGCCTCCGGCTGGGTGGACGTGCGCGTCGCCGACGCCGGGGCCCCCGCCGAGACCGTCGCCCGCTGGTCGGAGCGCTTCTACGAGCTGCTGCGCACCACCAGCGCCGAGGAGAACTCGCGCCTCTCCCAGACCGGCGACCTGGTGCTCGAGGTCCAGGGCCGGGTGCTGCGCATCGTGGACCCGAGGTAGGCTCCCTGTGTTCGGAGGCAGCAGCATGGCCATCGATCCGCCCAAGATCCTGGTCGTCGAGGACGAGCCCAGCCTGGCCGAGGGGCTCAGCGAGGCGCTGCGCTTCCAGGGCTACGCCGTGGACGCCGTGGGCGACGGGCGCGAGGGGCTCGAGGCGGCCCAGCGCGGAGCCTACGAGGTGCTGCTGCTCGACCTGATGCTGCCGTCGCTGAGCGGCTTCGACGTCATCGAGCGCCTGCGCAAGGGCGGCAGCAAGCTGCCCACGATCATCCTCACCGCCAAGGGCGCCGAGGAGGACCGCGTGCGCGGCCTGATGCTGGGCGCCGACGACTACGTCACCAAGCCCTTCTCGCTGCCCGAGCTCCTGGCGCGCGTGGGCGCCCAGGTGCGGCGCGCGCGCATGGACCGCGGCGACGGCGAGGCCTTCGAGGCCGATGGCGTGCGCTTC
>JANOFW010000351.1:0-2573 GCA_031413835.1 Planctomycetia bacterium | reverse complement strand
TCCTGGACCTGAAGCTGCCCGACGCGGAGGGCGTCGACATCCTGGCCAAGGTCCGGAAGGACCACGCCGAGCTGCAGACCATCATCGTGACCGGCTTCGCCAACGTGCAGTCCGCGATCGACAGCATGCGCCTCGGGGCCTTCGACTACCTCACCAAGCCCCCCAACTTCGAAGAGCTGGGCATGCGGGTGGAGAAGGCGGCGGAGAAGACGCTGCTCGAGCGCGAGAACCGCCGCCTGCGTTTCCAGGTCCAGCGGGGCATGAGCTCCGACATCCTGACCCGCTCACCCCTCGTACAGAAGGTGCTGCGCACCCTGGAGATGGTGGCCGCGGCCAAGACCCCGATCCTGATCGAGGGCGAGAGCGGCGTGGGCAAGGAGCTCATGGCCCAGCACCTTCACCGCCTCTCGCCGCGCTCCGGCAAGGCCTTCGTGGACCTGAACTGCGCGGCGGTGCCCGCGAGCCTGCTCGAGAGCGAGCTCTTCGGCCACGAGCGCGGCGCCTTCACGGGGGCGGGCAACGAGAAGCCGGGCCTCGTGGAGGTGGCCGACGGCGGCACCCTCTTCCTGGACGAGGTCGGGGAGATGGCCCCCGAGATCCAGTCGAAGTTCCTGCGCGTGCTCGACAGCGGCACCTTCTACCGCGTGGGCGCCACCCGCAAGCGCCGGGCTGACTTCCGGCTGGTGGCGGCCACCAACCGGGACCTGGCGGCAGAAGTGGCGGCCGGCCGGTTCCGGAAGGACCTCTTCTACCGCATCCACGGGGTCAAGGTCGTCATCCCGCCCCTGCGCGATCGGCCCGAGGACATCCCGCTGCTCGTGGAGCACTTCGCGCGGCAGCTTCCGCTGCCCAAGCGGTTCTCGGCCGCGGCGCTTCACGCTTTCACCGCCCACGACTGGCCGGGCAACGTGCGCGAGCTGCACTTCGCGGTCGAGCGCGCCGGCCTCCTGTCCGAGGGCGACGGCATCGGGGTGGAAGACCTGCCGCCCGAGATCCTCGAGCGCTCGGGTCAGCGCCCGGCCACGGGCCTGTGGGCCGTGGCCTCCGCTCCGGGCGACTTTCAGGCGCCCGCCCCCGTTCCGCGTGCGTCCGCTCCTTCTGTTCCGTATGCGCCGCCCGTGCCCCCCGCCCCGGCCCCGCCGCGCCCCGTGGAGCCTTCGGAGGACGAGGACGACGACTTCAGCCGGAACGGGCCCGACGCCGCCCGGGTGCGCGCTGCGCTCGAGAAGAGCCGTTGGCGTCGGGAGCAGGCCGCCGAGCTGCTCGGCGTTTCCCCACGGACCCTTTACCGTTGGATGAAGCGCCTCGGCCTGTGAGCAGGGCGGGCAGGGTGGCCTTGCGACAGACCGGGAAGCCCAGCGCGGCCTGAAGCAGCTCTTCCTTGGGCAGCTCGGCCCCGTGGCTCAGGACGAGGTGCCTGACCCGGTCCGACAGCTCGCGCGCCAGCTCGGTCCCCCCGCCTCGCGCGAACAAGTCCACGACCGCGAGATCGTAGTTGCGCTTGCGCGTCGCGCTTAGCGCCTCGGAGCGACCGCGCGCGACCTCGACGGAATCCCCCTGCCGGCGCAGGACGAGAGAGAGCGCCTGCGCGTAGCCAGGATCGTCTTCGACCAGCAGGATGGTTCTTCGGGCTCGCATGTGTTCCGGTCGCGATAAGAAGCAACCGGCGTACCAGCCTGATCCGGCTGAAAACAATAGACTTATAAGATGGCCGGCGGCAGACTTCCGGCCGCTCCTCCCCCAGGTGTCCGCCGACCGGCCAGACAGCTGGGGCCCGAGGTACCTTCAGCTCGCTACGACCGGCACCGTAACCCGCCGGGCCGCGGGAATGAGGGCGGAGAGCGCGCGGGCCTCCAGACCGGGGGCAGGGAACTCCAGGCGACCGCCGTTGGCCTGGAGGAGCTGCTCCGCGGTGGCGAGGTCGGCACGCCGGTGATCGCGGCGGCGGCCGGCGGCGTCATCGCCGTGGAGGTCTTCCTCGGTGATCTCCTCGCGTGGGAAGAGTACGTCGACCCGCACGAACGCGCCGGGGCGCACGCCGCGCTCGCCCAGGGCCTCGGTCTCCGCGAGCCTCACGGTGACCCGTCCCAAGGCGCCCGCCCGCCTCCCCGCGTTGTCCAGGATCCGGGCCAGAGCGTCCGCCACCTGGTCGCGGTCGACCAACACTTCGGGAAGGTCGACCGGCACTTCGATCGCGCCGGGCCGCCCCCCCCCGGGAGACTGGGCCGAAACGAGGACCGCCGCGTGCTCGATCAGGTCGCTGACCGTGCAGTAGCGAAGGGCGAGGACCGGCCGGCGGCGGCTCGGCATGGCCATCTCCGGGCCTCCAACGCCCTCGAGCGCGACGGCAGCGACCGGCGCCTCCTCCGGCTCGGCGGGAGACGGCTCGATGCCCGCGGTGGGGATCGCGTGAGGGCCGAGGGCGTCGAGATCGTCCCGCTCCAGCGTCTCCGCCAGGTTGCGGAAGAGGAAGACGTAGGTCAACTCCGCCTGCAGCTCGGAAGGAACACGGATGGCGGACATCCCCACGTAGAGGCGGACTCCGCCCGGGCTGATCACCGGGAAGTCGAGCC
>JANOFW010000350.1:0-4264 GCA_031413835.1 Planctomycetia bacterium | reverse complement strand
CGATCGAGTACGTCGCCCGCTGGGAGTGAGGCTCCGAAGGAGCCTCCCTCCCAGCGGATTGGAAGAACAGAGAACGCAGCCCGCACGATGGATACCGAAGGAGCACCCCATGGCGTTCGAGTTCAAGCTGCCTGACATCGGAGAGGGACTCACCGAAGGTGAGGTCGTCAAGTGGCTCGTGAAGGAAGGCGACGCCGTCCAGAGCGAGCAGCCGATGGTCGAGGTCATGACCGACAAGGCGACGGTGGAGATCACCTCGCCGCGCACGGGTCGCATCGCCAAGATCCTGGCCGCGGACGGCCAGAAGATCCCGGTGGGCGCGGTGATGGTCGTGATCGAGGAGGCCGCGGGGGGGGCCGGGGGGGCGCCGTCGAAGGCGCCCGCGACGGCGGCCTCTGTGGCGCAGCCGACGACCCACGCGCCGGCGCAGGTGCAAGCGAGGGCCCCGGCGGCTGCCGCCCCGCGGGCGGCCGCGGCTCCACCGGAGACGGAGGCGGCGCAGGCGCAAGCGAGGGCCGCGACGGCTGGCGCCCCCCGGACGGCGGCGGCTGCACCGGAGGGAGTACGCGAGCGCACGCTGGCGGCGCCCGCGACGCGTCGCCGCGCACGTGAGCTGGGATTGGACCTGAACGCGATTCCCGCCTCGGGCCCCCACGGGCGCCTGACGCGCTCCGACCTCGAGACCTTCGCGACCAACGGCGGCGGCGGAGCGCCCGCCACGCCCACCGCCGCCCCCAAGGTCGCACCGCCTCCGGCACATGCATACAAGACCGCGCAAGGGACGCCGCTGGCGGCGGCGGCAGCCGCCGACACGGTCGTCCCGCTGCGCGGTCTCAGGGCGAAGATCGCCGAGCAGATGCTGCGCAGCAAGCAGCACGCGCCGCACTTCACCTACGCCGACGAGTGCGACATGACGGAGGTCGTCAAGCTGCGCGAGGCCGGCAAGCCGGCGGCGGAGGCGCGCGGCATCAAGCTCACCTACCTGCCCTTCATCATGCGCGCGCTGGTCGTGGCCCTGCGCAAGTTCCCCACCTTGAACTCGCTGGTGGACGACACCAAGAACGAGTACGTCGTCAAGCACGAGATCAACGTGGGCCTGGCCACCGACACCGACGACGGGCTCACCGTCCCGGTGGTCAAGCAGGTGGACCGCCGCTCGATCCTCGACATCGCCGCCGAGGTGCAGCGCCTGACCGAGGCCGCCCGCGCCAAGAAGGTGGCCCTGGCCGACCTCAAGGGCGGCACCTTCACCATCACCAGCGCGGGCTCCATCGGCGGCATCCTGGCCACGCCGATCCTCAACTACCCCGAGGTGGGCATCCTGGGCGTCTACAAGATCAGCGACCGCGCCGTGGTGCGCGATGGCCTGATCGTGATCCGCAAGATGGTCAACCTCTCGATCACGCTCGACCACCGCATCGTGGACGGCGCCACGGCGGCGCGCTTCATGAACGAGCTGATCCGCCTGCTCCAGACGCCGGGCCTGATGCTTCTCGAAGGCGTCTAGCCCGTGGCGAAGGCGAAGCCCTCCCCCTCGGCCCCCCGGGCTGTCGCGACGGCAACGGTCGCCCCCATGCCCGATCCCTACGCGGTCGGCCCGCTGGGGCTCTTCCGCCTGGTGGACGAGAAGGGCGTCGAGGTGGCCCAAGTGCCCGACCTGCCCGAGGGCCTGGCCGTGCGCTTCCTCGAAGCGATGCTCTTCCAGCGCGCGCTCGACCAGCGCATGCTGAACTTGCAGCGCCAGGGCCGCATCGGCTTCTACGGCACGGCCAAGGGTCAGGAGGGCGCGGCCCTGGGCTCGGGCGCCGCCTTCGGGCCCCAAGACTGGGTCTTCCCCGCGCTGCGCGAGGGCGCCGTGGCGCTCTGGCGCGGCATGGCACTCGAGCACTACATCGCGCAGTGCTTCGGCAACTCCGCCGACCCCACCCACGGCCGCCAGATGCCCTGCCACTACAGCGATCGCGGCTCGCGCTACGTCTCGCTCTCCTCCCCCATCGCCACGCAGCTCAGCCACGCGGTGGGCACGGCACGCGCCGCGCAGATTCGCGGCGAGCGGATCGTGGTGGCCGCCTACCTGGGCGACGGGGCCACGAGCGAGAATGACTTCCACGCCGCCATGAACTTCGCGGGCGTCTGGCAGGCCCCGGTGGTCTTCGTCTGCCAGAACAACCAGTGGGCGATCAGCGTGCCCCTCGAGAAGCAGACCGCCTCCGAGACGCTGGCGGTCAAGGCTCAGGCCTACGGCATGCCGGGCCTGCGCGTGGACGGTAACGACGTGCTGTCCTGCTACGTGGCCACGAAGCTGGCCGTGGACCGCGCACGCCGCGGCGAGGGTCCCACCTTCATCGAGTGCCTCACCTACCGCCTGGGCGGCCACTCCTCGAGCGACGACCCCACCAAGTACCGCGACGAGCGCGAAGCAAGGGTCTGGGAGGGGCGCGATCCCCTGCTGCGTCAGCGCATCTGGCTCGTGGCCCGCGGGGCGTGGAGCGCAGAACGCGAGGAAGCCTTCCTGGCCGAGGCCGGCAAGCGCATCACAGAGGCCATCGCCAGGGTCGAGGCGGCGGCTCCGCCGCCTCTCTCGACCCTGTTTACGGACGTGTGGGCGCAGACGCCCACGCTGCTCCGAGACCAGCAGGCCCGACTTGAGGACGGGCGCCCCGTCTAGGCGCGAGGCGCTCCAGGAGAGAATCCATGGCCAACGAGACCTTCGACCTGGTGGTGATCGGCAGCGGCCCGGGCGGCTACGTGGCCGGCATCCGCGCCGCGCAGCTGGGCTTGAAGACCGCCGTGATCGAGGAGGACAAGATCGGCGGCGTGTGCTTGAACGTCGGCTGCATCCCCTCCAAGAGCCTGATCTACGCCTCGGGCCTGGTGGAGAAGATCCGCCACGCCGACAGCATGGGCCTGACGGTGGGCGAGCTGAAGGTGGACGGCAAGAAGCTCCAGGCCTGGAAGTCGGGCATCGTCAACCGCCTGACCACCGGCGTGGGCTTCCTGCTCTCGAAGAACGGCGCCACGGTGATCCAGGGCAAGGCCGAGTTCTCTTCCCCCACCTCGCTGACGGTCACCTCGGCCGACGGCAAGACGCGCGCGCTCGACTTCAAGAAGTGCATCGTGGCCACCGGCGCGCGCGCGGCGAGCCTGCCCTTCCTGCCCGTCGGCGGCAAGGTCGTGGACTACCGCGGCGCCCTCGACATCGACTGGGTGCCTTCGACCTTCACCGTGGTGGGCGGCGGCGTGATCGGCTTGGAGCTCGGCGGCGTCTTCCAGCGCCTGGGCGCCAAGCTGACCGTGGTCGAGCTCACCGATTCGTTGCTGCCGGGCACCGACCCCGACCTGGTCAAGACCCTCGAGCGCGAGATGAAGAAGGCCGGCGCCGTGGTCCACAAGGAGACGGGCGCCACGGGCATCGTCTCGAAGGGCGGCAAGCAGATCCTGACGGCCAAGACCAAGGCCGGCCAGGTGCTCGAGATCGAGAGCGAGGTGATCCTGGTCGCTATCGGCTTCAAGCCCAACAGCGACAGGGTGAACGCGGCCAAGGCGGGCCTCGCCATCGACAAGACCGGCCACTTCACGGTGGACGCCCATCGGCGCACCAACGTGCCCCACATCTACGCCATCGGCGACGTCGCCGGCCTCCCCTGGCTGGCCCACAAGGCCAGCAAGGAGGGCATCGTGGCGGCCGAGCACGCCGCGGGAAAGAACGTGTCCTACGACGTGCGCGCCATGCCCAGCGCGATCTTCACCTACCCCGAGATCGCCACCGTGGGCCTCCAGGAGCACGAGGCCAAGGCCAAGGGCGTGAACGTGAAGATCGGCAAGTTCCCCTTCACCGCGCTGGGCCGCGCCATGTCCGTCGGCGCCACCGAGGGCTTCGTCAAGATCATCGCCGACGCCACGACCGACGAGGTCCTGGGCGTCGCGGCCATCGGCTACCAGGCCAGCGACCTGATCGCCGAAGCCACGCTCGCCATCGAGATGGGTGCCACCTCCGAGGACATCGCCCTCACCGTCCACGCCCACCCCACCTGGCCCGAGTCGCTCATGGAAGCCGCCGAGGCCGTCCACAAGCACGCCATCCACATCCTCAACGTCTGACCTCCGCGCCTTCCTGGGAACGTCGGCTCCCGCCTGGCTCCTCGACGCCTCACCTCTCGCATCTCCCCGCGTTCGTCCTCGCCCCACCCAGGTCCGGCGCGACCCCTGGGAGCGCCAGGCTCCAGCCTGGGGCCACGTCGCCGCACCCCCCCCCACTCCCCCC